>DATBIZ010000263.1:0-9439 GCA_036556645.1 Vicinamibacteria bacterium
CGGACTGGCGCAGCCTGCCCAGCGGCCCCGTGACCTCGCGGCCGGCGAAGATGTTCTCGGTGGCGCTGAGGTTCGGGAAGAGCAGCATCTCCTGGTAGACCATCCCGATGCCCTGGTCGAGCGCGGCGCGCGGGCTGTGGAGGTCGAGCGGCCGGCCGTGCCAGGAGAGCTCGCCCTGGTCCGGCCGCACGATGCCGGCCAGCACGCGCATCAGCGTGGACTTGCCCGCGCCGTTCTCCCCGACCAGGGCGTGGGCCTCGCCCTCCCAGACGGAAAAGGAGACGTCGCGCAGCGCGCGGACCGCGCCGAACGACTTCGTGATGCCGCGGAAGGCGAGCTCGCCCATGCCTTACGTGGCCGGCGCCCCGACCACCTTCATCGCCACGGGGTCCCACTGGAACGGACGGCCCTCGAAATAGCTCAGGTTGCAGACCACGGCCGGACCGGCGGCGCGCTGCCCGAAGACGGCGTCCTCGACCATCGGCGCGCCCTGCTGGATCGAGGCGAAGAAGTTCCGGAAGTGGTGCTCGCTGTCGCTGTAGTTGCGCGGGACGCGGAAGGCCTCGGTGGCCCCGGTGGCGAGCTGGGGCCCGGCGTCCGGGTACTTGGCCCGGTACTCCTTCAGGAACTGCTCCTGCGTCGCCTTGGTGAAGGTGTCGACCGTGTATCCCGGCTCGGACGCGCGCGGCGTCTTCGCCAGCGTGACCGTCTGCCCCTCCAGCGTCAGCACGCCCTCGTTCCCGACGAAGCGGAAGCCGGAGCCGTCCCCCGCGCCCTCGGCGAAGTTCACGCGCAGGCTCAGCGTGAACGCCGGGTGCTGCTCGGTCTTCGGGTAGTCGAACAGGCTCAGCATCACGTCGGGCACGTCGCGGCCGTCCTTCCAGAAGCGCAGCCCGCCCGTGCTCATGATCCGCGTCGGCCCGAGCGAGCCCGTGATCAGGTGGATGCCCGAGAACTGGTGGACGAAGAGGTCGCCGGCCACGCCGGTGCCGTAGTCGCGGTAGTTGCGCCAGCGGAAGAGCCGGACCGGCTCGAACGGGCGCTTCGGCGCGCGGCCCAGGAAGCGGTCCCAGTCCACGGTGGCCGGCGAGGCGTCGGGCGGGATCGAGTACTGCCAGGCGCCCAGCGCCGAGTTGCGCGCCCACCAGGCCTCGACCATGTTCAGCTCGCCGATCGCTCCCGCCTTGAGCAGGTCGCGCGCCTTGAGGTAGGCGATCGAGCTGACCCGCTGCGAGCCCACCTGCACGACCTTGCCCGACCGCTTCTGCGCGTCGATCAGGCGATGGCCCTCCTCCCAGAGCTGCACCATCGGCTTCTCGACGTAGACGTGTTTGCCGGCGTCGAGCGCGTCCACCGCGATCGGCACGTGCCAGTGGTCGGGCGTGGCGATGATGACCGCGTCCACGTCCGGCCGCGCCAGCACCTCCTTGTAGTCGCGCGTGGTGAAGACCTTGTCTCCCCACACTTCCCGGGTGCGGGCCAGGCGGCCGTCGTACACGTCGGCCGCCGCCACCAGCTCGGCGGCGCCCGAGGCGAGCGCGGCGCGGGTGTCGGACATGCCCTGCCCGCCGGCGCCGATCAGGGCCAGCCGCACCTTCGCGCCGGTGGCGCCGCCGGCGGCGTCCTGCCCCAGCGGAGCGCCGGCCGCGCGCGCCGCGGGGGCGGCGAGCGCCGCGCCGGCCGCGGTCAACTTGAGGAAGTCACGCCGGGTGGTCCGTCTCTGCGTCATTTCTCCTCCTGTGATTCGGGAGCCGGCCGAGCCTTCGGCCGGGCGGCTGGCTGCGGTGCGGGCTCGGCGCCCAGCCAGGGCGCCAGCCGCCGCGCCTGCGCCAGGTGCGACGCCGCCTCGGCCGCCGCGCCCTTCTTGGCGAGGGCCAGCGCGAGCTGGCGGTGCGCCTGCGCGTCCCCGGGCGCGAGCCGGACGGCTTCGCGCAGCCGCGCGAGCGCGCCGTCGAGGTCGCCGCGGGCGAGCCGCTCGCGGGCGGCGGCCAGCGCGAACTGGGCGGCCTGCGCGTCCGCCTTCTTCTGGTTCAGCCGCTGGGCCTCCGCGAACGCCGCCGCCGCGCCGGCCGCGTCCTGCTTCTGCTGGAGCGACTGCCCCAGGCTCAGGTGCGCCTCCGCGAGGCCGGGCTGCACGCGGATCGCCTCGCGGAACTCCGCGATCGCCTCGCCGAGGCGTCCCTGCTGCTTGCGCACGCTGCCCAGCAGGTAGCGCGCCTCGGCGTACCCCGGACGGGCCGCCAGCGCCGCCCGCAGCGC
Source organism: Vicinamibacteria bacterium (assembly GCA_036556645.1). Taxonomy (GTDB): domain Bacteria; phylum Acidobacteriota; class Vicinamibacteria; order Fen-336; family Fen-336; genus DATKEG01. Next base: position 2,260 of record DATBIZ010000263.1, read on the forward strand.
GTCGGCCGCCTCGTCGGCCCGGCCGGTCTGCCAGAGCACGACTCCGAGCGTGTAGTGGGCCTCCGGCAGCCCCGGCGCGAGCGCGGACGCCGTGCGCAGGGCCTGCTCCGCGCCGGCGAAGTCGTCCTTCTGCTTCAGCGCGAGGCCGAGGTTGTAGAAGGCCTCGGCGTGGTCGGGGGCGCGCTGCGTCAGCTCCCGGTACACCGCCACGGCCCCGTCGAGGTCGCCCTTCTGCATCAGCGCGCTGCCGAGGTTGTGGCGCGCGGACGTGTGCGCGGGATCGGCGGCGAGCACGGCGCGGAAGGCCTCGGCGGCCTCGTCCGCGCGGCCGTGCTCCATCAGCGCGAGGCCGAGCGTGTTGCGCGCGTCGGCGAGCGCGGGGGCGAGCGCGACGGCCTCTTGCAGCTCCGCCACCGCCCCCTCGACGTCCCCCCACTCGCGCAGGGCGACGCCGAGCTGCAGTCGGATCGGCGCCAGCTTGGGATCGAGCTTCGCGGCGTGCCGCAGATGCGCGACCGCCCCTGGCAGGTCGCCCACCTTCCGGGTGGCGAGGCCGAGGTAGTAGCGCGCCTCGGCGTGCTGGGGCCGGAGGCGCACCGCGGCGCGCAGCGGGGCCAGCGCGCGCTCGGGCTGGCCCGTCCACCAGAGCGTCGCCCCCAGGTGATATTGGGCGTCGAACAGCGCGGGGTCGAGCGCCACCGCCTTCTCGAAGCCGGCCAGCGCGTCGGCGGTGCGGCCCTGCTCGCCCCGCACGAAGGCCAGCCGGTCGTGCGCCACGGCCAGGCTCGGCGCGTGGCGGATCGCCGCTTCGTAGGACGCGGCGGCGCTCTCGCGGTCGCCGGCGCGCTCGCGGATCCAGCCGAGCATGTAGTGCGCCTGCGCCGAGCCGGGGTCGAGCCGCAGGGCGGCCTCGAAGCGCTCGCGGGCGGCGTCCACCTTCTGCGCCTGGAGCAGGCTCATGCCCTCGGCGAGCAGCGCGCGGGCCCCCGTCGCCGGGGCGGCCGCCGTGACCGCGGCCGCGCACAGCAGGACGGTCGCGCCGGACGCGGACGAGACGCGGACGCCGGAGCGCTGGATCATCGGGGAAGTCTGGCCCGCGAAGCGGAGCGGGTCGCATTCCGGAATAACGTTCAAGGCTAGCGTTCCCCGCGCGCGGCGGTCAAGCCGCGGGCGCGGCGAACCAGGGGGCGAGCACGTCGCGCAGCCGCGCTCCTTCGCGGCCGCGCCGGAGGCCCCCGACCACGTCGATCGAGAGCGCCCGCCCGCGGCGGTAGAGGCCGACCCAGTAGGGGACGAACAGCGTGCGGCCGGCATCCTCGACCTCGATGCGCAGCGAGCGGAGCTGGAAGAAGCCGCGGGAATAGACGTGGCGGCGGACGCACTCCTCGACCACGGACGCGAGCGTCGCCGGCGGCTTCGAGACGGGCAGCCGGCGGCAGGCCGGCGAGGGGTCGAGCTCGCCGGCGCCGGGCGCGGCGCCGAAGCCGTACAGGTCGAGCGTGCCGGTGACGGCGTCCGCGGCCAGCCAGAGGTCGCACACCCGGCCCGCGTTCCGCACGCGCACGTGGAAGAGGTGGTACGGCACCTGCACCGCGCGGACCTCCACCAGCGCGCCGCGGCGCCAGCGGCGGTACCAGGCGAACGCGCCGCCGCCCTGCAGCCGCGCGAGGGCTTCGGCCCGCGTGCAGGGCGCGGGCGGTCCGCCGGCGGTCAGCGGTAGTAGATCCACAGCCCGATCATCACCACGACGAGCAGGATCGCCGCCGCCTGGTTGCGGCGGCGCCACTCCGGCGTCTCCGGCGCCACGTGCGGCGCGCGCGCCTCCGCACCCGCCACGGCGGCCGCGGGCTCGTCCGCGGTCGCCCAGGTGAGCCCGGCGATCTTGCGGCGGTCCGGGGCGGGCGTGGCCAGGCTCACCGCCACCAGCACCGCCACGCAGATCACGAACATCAGGATCGCGAAGTGGAGGAAGTTCATCCGGACGTAGGTCTGCAGCAGCCCGGCCGCGATCGTCTCCCCCGCGTAGCGGAGCTCCAGCAGGAAGCGGGCCGCGCCCAGCACGAAGCCGGTGAGCAGGGCGGCCAGGGCGCCGGCCCCGGTGGCGCGCGGCCAGAAGACGCCGATCAGGAACACGGCGGCGATCGGCGGCGAGATGTAGGCCTGCACGCTCTGCAGGTACACGTAGAGCTGCGCGCTGATGTACTTCATGAACGGGATCCAGAGCAGCCCCAGGCCCACCATGATCAGCGTGGCCACGCGCCCCACGTTCACCAGCTCGCGCTCGGAGGCCGACGGCCGCACCTTGCGGTAGAAGTCCATCGTGAAGATGGTCGAGCTCGAGTTGAAGACCGAGGCCAGGCTCGACATCAGCGCGGCCAGCATCGACGCGATCATCAGACCCACCAGCCCCAGCGGCATCAGGCGGACCACCAGCAGCGGGAAGGCGGCGTTGGAGTCCGCGGCCATCTCCTCGGGGTAGAGGGCGCGCGCGATCATGCCCGGCACCACCAGCATGAACACGGGCAGGATCTTCAGGAACGCGGCCAGCACCGTGCCCGCCCGGGCGTGACCCTCGTCCTTGGCCGCGAGCACGCGCTGGACGATCACCTGGTCGGTGCACCAGTACCAGATGGCGAGGATCGGCGCGCCGAAGAAGATGCCGGTCCACGGGAAGTCCGGGTGGTCCGGCGGCTTCATCATGTGGAAGAAGCCCTCGGGCACGCTGGCCTCGAGGCCGGCGAAGCCGCCCACGCGGCCGAGGCCGATGAACATCAGGGCCAGCGCCCCGACGATCAGCACGACCGTCTGCAGCACCTCGGTGTAGATGACCGCCGAGAGCCCGCCGGCCACCGTGTAGATGCCCGTGGCCACCACCAGCGCGAGCGCCGACTTCCACGTGCTCCAGCCGAGCACCGCCTGCAGCACGAGCGCGCCCGCGAAGATCGCCACCGAGATCTTCGTGAACACGTAGGCCACCAGCGAGATGCCCGCGAGGTAGGTGCGGGTGGCGGAGTTGTAGCGCCGCTCCAGGAACTCCGGCATCGTGTACACGTTCGAGCGCAGGTAGAAGGGCACGAACACCCAGCCCAGGACGAGCAGGATGATCGAGGCCAGCCACTCGAAGTGGCCCACGGCCAGCCCGGAGGCGGCGCCGGAGCCGGCCAGGCCGATGAAGTGCTCGCTGCCGATGTTGGACGAGAAGAGCGAGGCGCCGATCGCCCACCAGGCGGCGTCGCGGCTGGCCAGGAAGTAGTCGGTGGTCGTGCGCCCCTTGCGCACGAAGTGGAGCCCGATCGCGAACACCGCGAGGAAGTAGAGGACGATGATCGCGACGTCGAGCGCCGCCAGGTTGGCCGCGGCCGCCTGCAGGAACACCAGCCTGGTCATGGGCCTCCTTCGCTCTTGCGCGGGTGCGGTTGACGCTGCCGGACGGGAATCGCGCAGGACCGTACGCCAGGGCGCACGCCCAGGTCAAATGCGGGAGCGCGCGGGCGCGCCGGGGCGCGGTTCAGCGCGAGAGGGCGGCCTGCAGCATCGCGCGCGTGTAGGCCACGTTGTAGATCTCGCCCGCGAAGCCCCCGCCGCCCGGGTACTGGTTCCGCAGCGGCCCGTGCTCGCGGTCGGGGTCGATCAGGCGCGGGTGCTCGGGGTAGATCGCGCGCGGGTAGCGCTGGCGCACCAGCTCCTTCATCACGCCGAACATGTCCACCTGCCCGTTGTCCGGGAACACCTCGGTGTAGTCCACGTACGGGGTGCGCACCACGACGTTGCGGAAGTGGACGTGGTTGATCACGTCGCGCTCGCCCAGGTAGCGGCACACCGCCACCGGGTCTTCGCCCAGCTCGCCGGTGACGCCGCAGTCGAAGGTCATCCCGTTGCACGGGCTCTGCACCAGGTCCAGGTACTCCTTCCAGTGCCCGAGCGTGGCCATGAGCTGCTCGGAGCCGCGGCTTCGCGGCACCGGCGGGTCGTTCGGATGCAGGGCGAGCCGGACGTTGGCCTTCTCGGCCTCGGGCACCACGGCCTGCAGGAACCGCTTCGCGCGCGGGAGCTGCTCCGCGCGGGTGTGGGTGCCGACGCCGTCCCGGGGCGGGAGCGCCTTCGCGCGCGCGTAGTCGTACGCCGTATAGCCCGCGCCCGCGCGGCCGGCCTCCTCCTTGTAGCCCTCGACGAGCCGGTGCGCGTAGAAGTTGTACTCGACCACCGGCAGCCCGGCCCTGCCCGCGGCGCGGATCGAGGCGATCACGTCGGCGGTCTGCGCCTCCGCGCCGGGCCGCCCCCAGATCACGTCGTTGAAGCCGGAGATCATCATGTTGCACAGCGTGAGGCCGCCGGCCTGGAAGGCGTCCATCCGCGCGCGCAGGTCCGCCTCGGTCCAGGGGATGGGCGGGCCGCCGGTCAGGACGTGGTCCACGCCGATCTGCTTGACGCGCCGCAGGCCCGCCTCGTCCACGGGGCCCCAGTAGCCGAGGCAGATCTTCGGCGTGTCCGGGCCCTCGGCCGGCATCCCCGCGAAGGCCGCCTGCGCCCCCGCGCCGCGGGCCGGCATCGCCAGCGCCCCCGCCGCGGCGCCGAGAGCCTTGAGCGCGTCGCGGCGGCCAGGGGTCATCGGCACCGAACACCTCCACGACGGACGGCCGCGGGGCAAGCGCGAGCCGGATTCGCTTCGGCGAGCGCGCGGGGGTTCAAGGGGGGCCGCCGCTTGCGGCGCCCTTTGCCCGATCGAAGAAGAGCTTCTGCGCGGTCTTCTCGTCCACCAGCTCGTACATGCCGAACACGCCGGCCACGCCCTTCGGGGTCTGGATCGGGGCCTTGCCCACGTGCACCCAGACCACCGCCGTCGAGCTCGAGGTCTGCCGCTCGAGGATGCCGAGCTTGGCCAGTCCGGTGTCGAAGACGTCCTTGTCGTCGGCGCGGTACTTGGCCGCCTGCGCCGCCCAGGGCAGCCGCGCGTCGAAGTCGTCGGCGCCGAGCAGGTCCGCCGCGGGCACGCCCGCGTCGCGCGCGAAGCGCTCGTTCATCCCCGCGAACAGGAACTTCGGGCCGAGCTTCCAGAACACGCGCACCTCGCATCCGGGCGCTGCCGTCTCCTTCAGGTAGACATCGAGCTCGGAGGCGAGCGCGCGCTCGTCGGCGGCCGCCCAGCCGGCCGCCCGCTGGGGCATCGCGGGGTGCAGGTGCGGCCACGACGCGTCGCGGACCGTGCGGTAGGCCGTGAGCACGCCGCGCAGCTCCTCGGCGCCGCTCTTCGTGAACGCGTGCGCGCTCAGAAGCTGACCTTCAGTGCGAGCTGCACCTGCCGCCCCGGCAGCGCCTGCTCGTAGAGGCCGTAGGTGACGCGGCCCTGGGGATCGCGCTGCGGCTCCGCCGGGAACGCGCCCCGGCCGAAGACGGAGTTGATCTCGCTGAAATTCGTGCGGTCGAACAGGTTGAAGGCCTCGGCGATCGCCTCGACGGCGGCCCCGCCGCCGAGCGAGAAGCGCTTGCTGAGCCGCAGGTCCACGTTGAACTGCCCCGCCATCGTCTCCGCGTTCCGTCCCACGCTCGACGCCGGGTCGGCCGGGTTGCGCCGGGCGCGGTCGAACGGCGTGCCGCCCCCGTTGCCGTCGCCGTTGAGGTCCGCGCCGGCGAGGGCGGTGTAGGGGCGGCCCGAGGCGGCGGTGACGATCGAGGAGACCTGCACGTCGTAGGGCAGCCGCACCAGGCCGCTCAGCACGAAGCGGTGGCGCTGGTCGTGGCTCGCCGGCCCCTTCTCGCGCCGCGGGTCGAACCCGAGCGGCAGCCCGGTCGGGTCCGCCGGGTTGCGCCCGCGGCCCATGTCCTCGGGGAAGATGCTCTGGAAGTCGGTCGTCAGGTCCTCGGCCTCCGAGAGCGTGTACGAGGCCAGGAGCTGGTAGCGGCGGCTGAAGCGCTTGCTCAGCGAGAGCGTGAGGCCCCGGTACCAGCTCTCGCCCCAGGAGGTGTACTGGAGCACCGTGGACGAGGTGCCGGCGCGGCCGCCCACGTCGTTCGGGCGCCGTCCCGGGCCGAGCGAGGGCACGATCGGGTTGTAGTCGATGCTGCCGAGCTGGTGCTTGCCGCGCACCCAGACGACGTTCGCGGCCAGCGAAAAGTCCTGGCCCAGCGCGCGGTCCACTCCCAGCGCGGCCTGCTGCGTCCACGGGGTCTTCAGCCCCGGGTCGATCGCGATCACCAGGCTGGGATAGGCCGTGGCCGGCTCCGGCAGCTTGTGGCCGGGCGCGCGCCAGGCGGCGAGCGTGGCCGGGAACGTCTGCACCAGCGTGCGCACCCCGTCGCGGCCGTTGATCCCGCGCGTGATGCCCACGATCCCGCTGATGTGGTTGTCGTAGAAGAGCCCCCAGGCCGCGTGCACCGAGGTCTTGCCGTCGCCCTTCGGGTCCCACGCCAGCGCCAGGCGCGGCGCCACGTTGTCGCCGTCCGACGGGAAGCCGTAGGTGAACGAGGTGCCGTTCAGGTCCGAGACCGTGTAGCTCACCTCGGGCCAGAACTGCCGCTGGTAGCGCACGCCCGGCTTCAGGGTCAGCTTCGACGAGAGCCGCCATTCGTCCTGCACGAACAGCGAGAGGTCCTGGTACGCGTAGCTCGTGTCCGCCCGGCCGTAGCCCTGCACGTACGCGGCGGGAAGGCCGAGGGCGACGGCCTGGATCGCGGTGATGGGAGCGGGCAGCACGCCCGGGATCGCAGGCAGCGAGCTGAAGATGTAGCGGCCGCCGAAGTGCAGCGGGAGCGCCTGCTCCTTGTAGTCCACGTAGTTGAAGTCGAGCCCGGCCTTGAGCGCGTGCCGGCCCCCGAAGTAGCTCAGGGTCTCCGTGAACTGGATGCGGTCGTTCAGCCGCGGCTGCGGCGTGAAGCGCTGCCGGCCCACCAGCGCCACTCCCGTGACCTCGAGGGTGGGTCCGCCCTCGTCGTTGGTGTCGCACGGCCCCTGGCAGGTCGGGTCGAGCGCGTTGATCTCCTGGTCCTGCCGCGCGAACTGGACGCGCGCCTCGTTGACCCAGTTGCGCGACAGGATGTCCGTCTGCGCCGCGCTGAGCGACCAGTCCTTGCGGAGCTGCACCGCGCCGCGGCTGCGCGCCACCAGGCCGCCCCAGGGCTCGATGTTCTCGTTGGTGGTGTCCGAGAAGTTCCCGCGCACGGCCAGGCTGTGGTTCGGGCTCCA
>DATBIZ010000264.1:0-5773 GCA_036556645.1 Vicinamibacteria bacterium
CGCCCTGCGGCGGCCGGCCGCGCTCTCGGCGGCGCTCAACGTGCTGATGCCCCCGAACTCGATCGCGCTGCGGACGGCGGACCCGGACGGCGGGCCGGAGCTGCTGGCCAAGTGCGCCGTGGTCTCGGTGGAGGACTTCCGGCGGGAGACCTCGGAGCGCCACCGCGACCATTTCATCGTCGGGCGCCTGTTCCAGCCCGCCGAGATCGTCTACGCGGCCGACGCGGCCGCCGCCGAGGAGGCGCTCGCCGGCCTCGCGCGCGCCGTGGTGCTCACCGAGCGCTGGGTTCGCCCGTCCCTCCCTCCGCGCTTCGGCGTGGACGACTACACCCGCACGCTGCTGCGCGTGTCGTTCGCGGCGGAGATCCGGCCGGAGCCGGAGGGCCGGGCCGACGCGCTGTGGGAGGCCCAGAAGGACGCCCTGCGGGCCGTCTACTCCGTGCTGCTCTCGGAGCTGCACGCGGGGGGGACGCTCGCGGAGCCGGAGCCGGGTGTCTACGCGCTCGCCCGTCCGGTGACGCGCGCGGAGCGCCTGCGCCTGGCCGCCTATTTCCGCCTGTCGCTCGCGCGCGCCACCGCGCGCTGGGCCAAATACGTGGTGACCTTCGAGGGCTGGCTCGACTTCATCCTCCGCAAGGCGCGCCGGCACACCGGCGAGGACATCGTGCTGACGCCGCGCGAGCGCCGGCTGCCGCTCGTATTCCTGTGGCCGCGGGTGTTCCGCTACCTGCGCGAGAAGGACTCCCGCCGCCGGAGCGCGCGGTGAGCGCCGGCCTGGCCGCGCTGGTGGCGACGCTGGCGGCGCTGGCGGCGTCGATGGCGGCCTTCGCGCTCTTCGGCGCCCGCCGCGACGCCGACGCCGAGCGCAAGGGCTCGCAGTTCCTGATGGGCCTCGGCGACTTCCTCGTGCACTGGCTGATGTGGCTGATCGGCCCGCTGGAGCGCGGCTCGCTGCGGCTGGGGCTCACCCCGGACTTCTACAACTTCGCCGGCCTGGCCCTGGGCGCGCTCAGCGGCCTCCTGATCGCGGCGGGGCGGCTCGAGCTGGGCGGCTGGGCGATCGCGCTCGGCGGCGTGGCCGACATCATGGACGGGCGCATCGCGCGCGCGCGCGGGCTGGTCTCGTCCTACGGCACGTTCATCGACAGCACGCTCGACCGGTTCGTCGAGGTCTTCGCGCTGCTCGGCTTCACGTATTTCCTCCGGGCCCACGCCCTGGGCCCGCTGCTGGCGGCGGCCGCGATCGCCGGCTCCCTGCTCGTCAGCTACACCCGCGCGCGCGGGGAGTCGGTCGGCGTGCTGTGCAAGGAGGGGCTGATGCAGCGCGCGGAGCGGCTGGTGCTGCTCTTCCTCGTCTGCCTGCTGGACCGGCCGCTGGCCGGCCGCTTCGGCTGGGCGCCCGGGACCGCGAGCGTCTGGGTCCTGGGCCTGATCGCGGCCGGGACCTTCGCCACCGCCGCGCACCGCACGGTCTGGATCGCCGGGCGCCTGCGCGCGCGGTGACCGCGGTCAGGCCGGAGCGCTGAGCAGCTCGCGCAGCGTGGCCAGGCGATAGTCGCCGCGCTCGGGGTTGCGGTAGCCCGCCGCGCGCTCGGCCGGCGTCAGGTCGGCCGCGTCCTTCATCGGCTCGAAGGCGTGGCCCTCGTGCCACTCGTTGAACGAGTTCACGTACACCAGGAAGAAGCCGCGCTGCGCGTTCACCGAGCCGTCCGCGGCCTGCGCCTCGAGCGTGGCCAGCAGCGACTGCTCGATGCGGCCGGCGGACAGCGACGCGGCCTCCTCGCGGTCCCCGGCCCTCGACCAGTCCAGCGGCCGGCCGGCGTCGGGCAACGTCTTCTCGAACACGTAGCAGTCGCTGGCGCGGATCGTCCGCGGCGTGATCACGTCGAGCCCCGGGTTCACGTTGAGCGAGAACACGAGCCCGCGCCGCGTGGCCTCGGCCGCGATGGCGGCGTACCCCTCCGGCGCGAGGCGGTTGTCGTACAGCGCGATGCCGTCGAAGCCGGAGGCGGCGGTACGCGGGAAGTGGAGCGAATCGGCCAGCAGCGTCAGGTGGTCGAAGTCGCGGCGCAGGAGCGCGCGCAGGGTGTCCACCTGCCGCCGCCACACCGCATCCGGGGTGTAGCCGGGCACCGGGCGGCGGCCCCCGCGGCAGTGACGCGCGTGCGCGGGCACGATCATCGCAAACCCCTTCAGCACCGGCCCCACCTTGCCGGCCGGGTCGCGGGGCAGGAGGAGCACATCCCAGCGGCGCCGCTCGCCGAACACGCGCAGCAGGTAGAGGACGTCGTCGGCCAGGCGCTCGCCGCGGGCGGCGCGGTAGGGCTCGAGGTGGAAGGTGGCCTTGAGGCCGTGGTCCTTGAGCACGTCGAGGACGAGGTGCGCGGCGCGGTCCTCGAAGCTGCCGCCGCCCCACCAGCTCAGGTTCACCGCGCCCGCGCCGCTCTCGGCGATCCAGCGCGCGTGCCGCTCGAGCGTGGCGCGGTCCCGCGAGTCGTAGGGGCCGAGCCGTGGATAGTGGTTCGACGCGATGTCCTCGGGCGGCCGGCGCTGCCACTGGTCCCAGTGGCGCCAGGGGTCGCGCCCGTACCAGGGGTAGTACTCGAACACGAAGCGCTGCCGCAGGTCGGGGAAGCGCGCGCGCAGGCGCGCGAGGAGCGCGCGGATGCGTTCGCGCGGCGGGGCCTCCGCGGCGCGTGCGCGGCCCGCCGGCGACCCGGCCAGCGCCACCGCGGCCCGGGCGGAGGCGCCGAGGAACGCGCGGCGGGAGACCCTCATGGGAGCGGCCGATCATACCGGACCGCGCCGGGCATAATGGGCGCCGCCGGGAGGGAAGACTGGAGGACGACCAGGGCTACGTGTTCGATCCGGACGTCGCCACGGCCTCGACCCCGCCGTCGCGGTGGTACTTCGACCCCGCGGTGCTCGACCGCGAGAAGACGCACGTGTTCGCGCGCTCCTGGCAGCTCGTCGGCCGGGAGGCGGACGTGTCCGCACCCGGCGACTTCTTCACCTGCACCGTCGGGCACGAGCCGCTGATCGTGGTGCGCGACGAGGCGGGCGGCCTGCGCGCGCTGTCCAACGTCTGCCGCCACCGCGCCGGACCGGTGGCACGCGGCTCCGGCCGGGGGCGCTCGTTCCGGTGCGGCTATCACGGCTGGACGTACGGCCTCGACGGCCGGCTGCTCGCCACGCCCGAGTTCGAGGGCGTGCGCGGGTTCGACCGCGAGGCGGTGGCGCTGCCTGCGGCGCGCGTCGAGACCTGGGCCGGCTTCGTGTTCGTGAACCTCGGTCCCGCCGCCCCGGCGCTCCTCGACGTCCTCGACACGATCGTGGAGGAGACCCGTCCGCTCGGGCTCGAGCGGCTGGGCTTCCGCCGGCGCATCGACTACGAGGTCGCCTGCAACTGGAAGGTGTACGTGGACAACTACCTCGAGGGCTACCACATCCCGATCGTCCACCCGGCCCTGTTCCGGGAGCTGGACTACAAGGCGTACCGCGTGGAGACCGCGCCGTTTCTCTCGCGGCAGCATGCGCCGCTGCGGCGCGAGGGCGAGGTCTTCGCGGGCGGGGTGGACGGGGCCGGGCAGGCCCTCTACTACTGGGTGTTCCCGAACCTGATGCTGAACCTCTACCCGGGCCACCTGCAGGTCAACCTGGTCGTGCCGCTCGGGCCGGAGCGGACGTTGACCCGGTTCGAGTGGTACGTGGCCGGCCCGCTCGACGCCTCGGCCGAGCTGGCCTTCGACAAGAGCGTCGCGCTCGGCGAGCAGGTCCAGCGCGAGGACATGGAGGTCTGCGAGGCGGTGCAGCGCGGCCTGCGCTCCGCCACGTACGGCCAGGGCCGCTACTCGGTGCTCCGGGAGAACGGAGTCCACCACTTCCACGGCCTGCTCGCCGGGCACCTGGCGGGTCCCCGGTCCGGGGGCGGGTCCGTGTAAACCTTGCCTGGCTCGTGCGGACAGAAGAGGCGCCGGCCGTGACGAGCACGACCGGCGCCCCGACGTCCGGGCGAGAGCTACCGCTCGATCCGGTGGCGGTCGAGGATCTCGCGGATGCGGCCGGGCAGCACGTCCGCCCGCCGCGCCGCGTCGAGGGTGATGCCGAGCTGCTGCTCGAAGCCGGCGGCCGTGCCCTGGAGCTGCGAGTACATCGCGCGGCACTGGTCGTCGGTCGGCGTGCGCACGCGGCCGTCGAGCAGGAGGAACCACTCCCGGCCCGGCGAGGTCTCGGGGATGAAGCCGCCGAGGCAGCCCATCTTGAACCGGAACCACGCCGCGTCGATGTCGTTGGCGACCATGGCCAGCACCATCGCGGCCGAGTCGAGGTCGCGCTCGCCGTAGGCCCGCAGCATCCCGACGTCCTCCTGGGTGAGGGGGGCCTTGGCCGTGGCCGGCGGAAGCACCGCGCTCATCACGGTGCCCGGCGCGGGCACGCTGGGGACGTTGTTGCTGTACGGCGAGCCGGGGCCCACGCTCGGGGTGGCGAAGCCGGTGCCGACGAACGGCATGCCCATCCCCATGTTGCTGAACGTGCCGCCGACGCCCATCGGCGCGACACCCGTTCCCGCCCCGGGTACGCCGGCCGCGGCCGGGCTTCCCCCGATCGGCGAGAAGCCGCCCGCGCCGATGCCGGCGGGGCTGCCGGCCTGCGCCGCGGTCGCGCCGGTGTTGTTGATGCCCCCGATGCCCTGCGCCGGGCCGAACCCGGCCGCCGCCTGCGCGTTGGCGACGCCCACGCCGCCCACGACGTTGGCCGCGCCCTGCACGCCCATGTTGCTGAACGCGCCGCGGGTCACCGCGCCGGTGCCCGGCGAGACCTGCAGCCGGCTCCCGCCGGCGCCGACCATGCCGCCGGCCACCGTCTGCACGTTGCCGATCGAAAGGACCGCCGAGCCGCCGGCGGCGCCAAAGCCCGTCACGCCGGGGGTCGTGGTCGTCGTCGTGCTCGCGCCGGCGCGCAGCCGGGCGCGGTTGGCCTCCTGCGTGATCTGGAACCCGAGGCTCAGGTTCTCCCCGGGCCGCAGCGTGGAGAGGCTGGAGCCGGCCGTGGCGCTGACCGGGAAGGTCCGCTGCCGGCCGTTCGGGGTCTGCACGGTCAGCGTGTTCGTGCCGGCGTCGAAGCGCACGAACTGGCCGGAGAGCGGCGGCACCACGAAGGACCCGACCGCGGTGCCGCCGGGCAGCGCCTGGACCCCGCTCACGGTGGGAAGCGCGTTCGCGCTGACCACGCCGCCGCCGACGAAGTCGAGGCCGACCACGTCGCCGGCGCTGACGCCAGAGAGCCTGGCCGCGGCCTGCGACGAGAGGGGCAGCGTGACAGGCAGGCCGCTCGCGTCGGTGACCGTGATCGTCCGGTTCGCCCGGTCGGTCGAGAGCACGCGGACCGTCGAGCCGGTCGGCACGGCGGCGGCAGCCACCGTCACGGACGGCCCGGGCTCGCCGGACCCGGGGGACGCGGGACGGGCGTAGGTCACGATCCGGCGTTCGTAGCCGCCGTCGTCCACCACGGTCTCGTAGGCGACGAGCAGCTTGTCGCCCGGCCGGGCGCTGGGGATCCCGGCCAGTCCCCGCAGGTCCGCGCTGAGCGTCACGTCGCCGCTCTCGCTGCGGATGGTGGCCGTGCCGTCGGCCGCCACGCGGACGACCTCGGCGTTGAGGTAGGTGGGAATGGCCTCGTCCTGGTCCGGCGTGAACGACGTCAGGGTCTGGGCGAAGGCGGGTACCGACACGAGCAGCAAGCAGAAGGGCAAGAGGGGTCTCTTCATGGCCCT
>DATBIZ010000265.1:0-9714 GCA_036556645.1 Vicinamibacteria bacterium
GGTGAAGAAGGGGATCACGTACGTGCTGGCCGGATCGATCCGCGACGACGGCCCGCTCAAGGACGTGATCACGGACGTGGTGGCGGCCCAGAAGGCCTACGTGGAGGCCCTGCGCGGCGCCGGCATGTGCCTGATGCTCGCCTCCGCGCTGCACTCGATCGCGGTGGGGAACCTGCTGCCCGCGCGGGTGCGCACGGTCTGCGTGGACATGACCGAGTCGGTGCCGGTCAAGCTCTCGAACCGCGGCACCCTGCAGGCGATCGGGCTGGTCACGGACGTCGGGTTCTTCCTGGAGCGCCTCGAGGCCGAGCTGGCGCGGGGGCCGCGCGCGTGAGCGGGGGGGCGCGCTGGGGCGAGGGGCCCTACACCCTGCGCGAGAAGGCGGGCGTGTCCGGCCGCCGCCGCTTCCTGGGCGCGGCGGGCGCCGCGGTGGCCTGGCCGGCGATCGAGTCGGCGCTGGCGCCGCTGGCCGGCGCGTCCGTGCCGCGCGCGAGCTCGCCGTTCGCCGCGTTCCGTCCCCTCGAGCCGTCCACGCGCGACGAGGTGGTGCTGCCCGAGGGGTTCGTGCACGACCTCGTGATCAAGTGGGGCGACCCGTTCACCGCGGCCGGCGAGACCTTCGGCTACAACAACGACTGGATCGGCACCTTCGCGCTCGGCGGCGACGACGAGGCCCTCCTCACCGTCAACCAGGAGTACATCAGCGTCGCCTACCTGGGCGACGTCGCGCTCTATCCCGAGACGTTCAAGATGCTGCGCGGCCGCGACGCCACCATCGACGACTTCAAGCGCGACGTGGGGCTCTCGGTCGTGCGCCTCCGGCGCGACGGCGCGACCGGAGCCTGGAGGGTGGCGGCGAAGGACCCGCTCAACCGCCGGATCAGCGCCTTCACGCCCTGCGCGGTGGACGGGCCGGCGGCGCCGCTGATGGGCGCGGCGCGGGTGCAGGGCACCTTCGACAACTGCGCGGGCCAGACCACACCCTGGAACACCGCGCTGACCTGCGAGGAGAACTTCCAGGCGCGGGTGCCGGAGCTGGTGGACGCCAAGGGCAACTTCGCCCGCGGCGGCGTGTTCGACCTGCCGGGCGGCCACTACGGCTGGGTGGTCGAGGTGGATCCCTACGACCCCGGCTCGACCCCGGTCAAGCACACCGCGCTGGGCCGCTTCCGCCACGAGAACGTCGGCCTGCGCGCGCAGCCCGGCCAGCCCGTGGCGGGATACATGGGCGACGACCGGCTGGGCGGCCACGTGTGGAAGTTCGTCTCCGACGGCCTCTATCGCCCGGGCGACGCCGCCGGCAACCGGCAGCTCCTCTCCTCGGGCCGCCTCTACGCCGCCCGCTTCCACCCGGACGGGACCGGCGAGTGGCGGCTGCTCGACCTCTCCTCGCCGCTGGACCCCGTCCCCGGCGACGTGGATCCCAAGCCGTTCATCCCGCCGCACGCGCGCACGCTCGCCGACTGCTACGCGAGCCAGGGCGCGGCGCTGATGGACGCCTACCAGGCGGCCAACGCGCTGGGCGCCTCGCCCTCGGGCCGGCCCGAGGACCTGGAGGTGCACGGCGACGGCAGCGTGCTGATCGCGTTCACGTCGCAGTCGGGCCGGCCGGGGCTCTGGGAGAACGTCTACGGCGGCGTCTGGCGCCTCGTCGAGGAGGGCGGCGAGGTGCGTGCCACCCGTTTCCGGTGGGAGCGGCTGGCCGTGGGCGGCCCCAACGATCCCGCGCGTGCCGGGCGCGTGTTCGCGCAGCCGGACAACATGATCTTCGACGCGCGCGGCGATCTCTGGATGTGCACGGACATCTCGGGCGCGATCCTCAACCAGGACCCGCGCTGGAGCGCCTTCCGGAACAACGGCCTCTTCCGCGTGGCCATGGCGGGGCAGGAGCGCGGCCAGGCGATCCAGTTCGCTTCGCTGCCCAACGAGGCGGAGGGCACCGGACCCGCCTGGGCTCCACGCGAGCAGGCGCTGTTCCTGTCCGTGCAGCACCCCGGCGAGCGCTTCGGCGTGCGCACGGCGCCCGAGCAGGCGCCCCGCGGCAGCAACTGGCCCCACGGACGGCTCGGCGCGCCGCCGCAGCCCGCGGTGATCGCGATCCGGCCGCGCTAGCCCCTCAGCGGAGCCGGCGCGCCGCGCCGGCTTCGCCGCGGCGGCCGTCCGGCCCGACCGTCCACCAGCGCAGGCCGCTCGCGGTGGCCTCGGTCTCGAGCTGGAACTCGGTGCCGACGCCGGCCGGGTTCGTGGAGTACACGATCCGGAAGGTGTCCCTCCGCGGTCCGCACGAGATCTCGGCGGCGAAGGCGCTCGCGGTGGCGTAGGCGTTCGCCCTCTCGGCGTCGGTCGAAGGCGACGTGGTCCCGCGGGCGCGCGCGCTGTTGATCGCGACCATCGCGTACCTGCCGTTGCCGTACCTCGAGATCACGGCGCGGCCGGTGATGGACGGGGGGACGTACTCCCAGACGCCGACGTACTTGTCGCAGTGGTTGCGCCCCTGGGCGGTCAGGACGCCGGTGGCGGCCGGCAGCAGCAAGAGCACCGAAACCAGCAGCGGGGACCTCATCGTTGCGCTCCTTTCGTGACGCGGGCGAAGCCGCATCGTACTGCGCGCGCTGGCGGGCGCGGGACGGCGTGGCGGCGACGGCCCTACCCGGCGAGCCCTCGCGATCCCACCACCAGCGTCCGCCCGAACGCGCGCTCGAAGCGCGGGCCGATCTTCCGGGGCCGCCAGGCCACGAGCTGCGGCACGGACACCGTGACCTCGTGCGCGCCGCGCCGGCACTCCAGGGTCAGCTCGTGCCCCGGCGGGCACCGCTCCTCGATGTCGTCCGCCACGCGCAGGATCACCGCCGCCCGCTCGATCGCGGGGATGTCGTCCGCGGCGACCAGGGGCGCCAGCCGCTTCGCCGGCGTGTCCTCGTCCCCGGCGTGCCGCAGCACCGACGAGAGCAGCGCCAGGTCCCGGTGCGAGAAGCCGGCCAGGTCGGTGGCCAGCACCATGTCCGCCACGTGCTCGTGACGGTCGAAGAAGTCCACGCTGCGGCCGATGTCGAGCAGCCGCGCGGCGTGGCGGAGCGCCTCGCGCATCTCGGCGGGACCGCCGGGCTCCAGGCCCTTCAGCAGCGCGGCGGCGAGCGCGGCGCGCCGGGCCGCGGTGCGCGCGTTCCAGACCGCGAAGCGGGAGGCGAGCGCGGTGACCGACGCTTCCCTCACCTCGCCCGGCGGCGGCAGCGTGCGGGCGGGCCCCCCCAGCACCACGCCCTCGCGCACTCCCTGGCCGGACACGACCACCTCGCGCGCCTGCAGCAGGTCCATCAGCGCCTGCACGGCCAGCGCGCCCCCGACGATCGAGTCGCCGCGGTCGTCGTTGAGCCCGGGGATCTCGCGGCGGTGCTTCAGGCGGCGCGCGGCCACCATGGTGGCGATCTCGTGGACCCTCCGGCGGCTGAGCGTGTAGCCGTGCAGCAGC
This sequence comes from Vicinamibacteria bacterium, assembly GCA_036556645.1. Classification (GTDB taxonomy): domain Bacteria; phylum Acidobacteriota; class Vicinamibacteria; order Fen-336; family Fen-336; genus DATKEG01. Next base: position 3,470 of record DATBIZ010000265.1, read on the forward strand.
GTGAGCGGGTAGGCGCGCGACACGCGGTCCACCTTGGCCAGGTTGCGCACGGTGCCGCCCGTGCCCACCAGCGACTCGCCGGTCGCGAGCGGCGCGATCTCGGCGGCCTCGAGCGTCTCGCGGACATGGGTTTGCAGCCGCCGGACCTCGCCGGGCTTCGGCGGATCCGAGCCCAGGAAGGCGTCGGACAGGCGGAGCGATCCCAGCGGCAGGCTCACCGAGCGCAGCAGCGCCCGGTCCTGGAAGTGCGAGACCTGCATGCTGCCGCCGCCGAGGTCGAAGAGCGCACCGTGCTCGGCCGGCAGTCCGTGCACCGCGCCGAGGAAGCCGTACCACGCCTCCTCCTCGCCGCTGATGATCCGCACCTCGAGGCCGAGCTCGTCGCGCACGCGCGCGAGCAGCGCGGGCGCGTTGTCCGCGTCGCGCAGGGCGGCGGTGGCCACCGCGACGCTGCGCCCGGTCCCCGCCCCGACCGTGATCGCCTTGAAGTCGCGCAGCGCGTCCAGCGTGCGCTCGATCGCCTCCGCGCTCAGCGCGTGCGTACCGTCCACCTCGCGCACCAGCCGCAGGGCGGCGCGCGTGCCGGCCAGGATGCGGAAGCGTCCGCCCGGCTCGGGCCGGTAGACGACCACGCGGCCGGAGTTCGAGCCGATGTCGATCACGGCCACGGGCTCGTCGGTCCTCTCAGGCACGCGCGGGCTGGCCCTCCGCGGCCGCGGCCTCCGTGTCGGCGCGCGCCGACAGCGCGCGGTGCCGGCGCAGCAGCGCGGCCAGCAGCGCGAGCCACAGGCCGATCAGGGCCAGGTTGACGACCGCGAAGTTGTGGCCGGCCAGGGCCAGCCCCTGCGTGCCCGCGAAGACGACGGCGGCGGCCAGCACGTCGCCGGTGCGGACGAAGAAGGTGTCCACCGCCTGCTTGGCCTTGTACTTCTCCTCGCGCCGCGTGGGCAGCCAGATCATCTGCCGGCCGGTGTTCATCACCGAGTAGTCGGTCGCGTTCTCGGTCGTCTTGGCCCAGCGGATCGCGGTCAGCCCGGCGCCGGCGGCGATCAGGCCGTAGGCCCCGAAGGCGACCAGGGGCAGGATCAGCAGCACGCCGCGCAGCCCGAAGTACTTCACGATCCGCGAGACGAGCAGGGCCTGGATGGCCACCGCGAGCACGTTCTGCCACAGGTTGAAGCCGCCGTAGAAGCTGCCGATCAGGGCCAGCCGGTCGAGGGACGGGTCGGCGGCGACCGCCGCGTTCGCGCCACGCTCCACCGCCGAGTCCAGGATGAAGTTGCCGATGGTGTTCACCAGGTTCAGCACGACCATCAGCAGGGCCACCAGCCGCAGGTACGGGCTCGCGAACACCAGGGAGAAGCCGCCGCCGGCGGCGAGCGGGGCCTGGGCGACCGGCGCCTGCGAGGGCCGGCGCGACTCGCGGCGGTGGGTCCAGCCGTAGAGGGCCAGGTGGACCAGGAGCATGGCCATCGCGGCCTGGAGCATGGCCACCGGGCTCACGCCCGCATCGAACAGCCGTTGCGCCGCCCAGGCGCCGAGCGGCCCCCCGACGGTCTGCCCGATCATGATGACGGGGAAGAGCCGCTCGCCCTGCTCCTTGCGGTAGATGTCGTTGGCGAACGACCAGAAGAGCGCGACGGTGGCCATGTTGTAGATGCCCACCCAGATGTAGAACGCCACCGACATGTACGGCACGTCGCGCGCGAACGCCACCCCGAACAGGCCGAGGTTCACCAGGAAGAACGCCAGGACGCCCACGATGAGCCGGATGCGGTCCACGCGCGAGGCGAACCAGCTGTAGGCGGGGATGAAGGCCATCAGCACCAGCGCCTGCCCGGCCGAGGAGTAGGCCTTCACGTCGGCCCCGCCCTGGGCGACGATCAGGGCGTCGCGCACGGTCTTGATGATGTAGTAGGCGGTCAGCAGCAGCAGCAGGTTCGAGAACATCAGGAGGGCGGTGCCGCCCTCGCCCGCGCGCACGTCGCTGAACACGCGGAGCACGCGGTCGAGCGGCCCGGGCCGCGGAGCGGCCGCCTCGATCGGGGCGCCCGCCATCAGTTCTCCCTCTCGATCCCGACGATGCGGCCGCCGCGCAGGTACACCTCCACCGCCTTCGCCCAGAGGGGCTCGGAGGCGCGGGTGCGGATGCGCACCATCCGGTACTCGTCCGCGGTGTCGGGGATCGCGAGCGCGGGCACCGCTCCGCGCGCCACCTCGCCCAGCGGGCGCAGCGCTCCGGACGCGTTGTCGAACGCGAACCACTGGTGCTCGTAGCCCTCCGCGCGCGCGAGGCCCTTCTCCTCGCCGAGGTTGCGGAAGCGCAGGGTGGCGCCGGCGGCCCCCGCCTCCACCTGGAACTCCGCCAGCGGGTTGAGCTGCCGGAAGTAGTGCGCCACCGTCTTGTCCCGCCGGCGGATCAGCACGTCCGCGAGGAACTGCTCGGCCCGGGGGTCGTCGTATCGGCCCGTGTGCACGAGCGCGCGCACCATCTCGTCCGTGAAGCGCGAGACGATGCGCGCGGCCCAGAACGCGTCGTCGGGGAGCATGCGCTCGAAGGCCGGGTTCGGGTACTCGGGCTTCCAGGCCTCGGGCCGGAAGAACTCGGCCTCGATGCGCCCGATCTCCGGGTGCACCTGGTACTCCACGTCGCGCCAGGGACGCTCCCACAGGCCGAGGGTGGCCGCCGTCTTCAGCGTCGGTCCCAGCTCCAGCACGTATTCGTGGCCGGCGCGCGGGCTCTGCGGCGCGATCTCCCGGCTGGGCGTGGACCCGGCGCCCAGGCTCGACGAGAAGTCGATCAGGTGGTGCTTGACCCAGCCGCGGCCGTCGCGCTCCTGGAGGAACGTGTCGAGGGTGTTGATCGCGCGCGAGTCGTCGTGGTTGAGCCAGGCCGCGAAGACCCGATAGCCGCGCAGCTCGCGCCGGTGCTCGTGCGGGAACACGTCGTTGGCGTCGTCCGGCCGCGTGCCGATGAACTCGTGCGGGCCCACGTCCTCGCCTTCCAGCCCGCGCCCGGCCACCACGCGGATCGCGCCGTCGGCGCGGCGATGGACGCGCGCGAGGATCTGGTCGAGGTCGGCCTCGGTCATGGGCCGCCGCCCGCGCCCCGGCACCGAGATCCGCGCGTCCGGCGCCACCACGAGCTGCGCGCGCCGCACGTAGGCCACGTGGTTCTCGGGCACGAAGTACCCGAACGCGTGGAAGAAGCGCGATCCGATCACGTCCGCCGCGGTCGAGAGGTTCGGGTACGGCGCCGGATCCGGCTTGATGAAATAGACGTCGCCGCGTGCGTCGCGCACCGTGAACCCGGGCGAGATCCCGCCGGACTTGCCGCGGATCACCGCCCAGGGGCGCGTCAGGTCCGGCCCCTCCCCGCGCAGGGCGCCGCGGACCAGCGCCTCGATGGTCAGGTCGCGCGTCCCCATCCGGTTCTCGAACCAGCTCGAGTCCGGCACCTCGCCCAGGGTGTTCACGTTGACCGCGCGCGGGATGGGGCCGTCCGGCCGCCCGGCGAAGCTACGCTCGACCACGTCCCAGCGCGTGCTGAGCTCGACGGGGGCCGGCTTCGGCACGGGCAGGCGGTCGTTGTCCACGGCCACCGGATCGTCGGGCAGGAACCGCGGTCCGTTCGCGCGGGCGGGCAGCGCCGCCGCCAGCACGAGCGCGGCCACCAGCGCGCTAGAAGGAGGGGCCAAGCCGCACCAGCACGCGCGTCATCTCCCGGCTGCGCGCCACGTCGAGCCGGAAGCGCACCGCGTCGAAGGTCTTGATCCGCAGCCCCGCCCCGTAGGACGTGTGCATGTCTTCCAGCGACCAGCCCGCGGCGTGCGAGGAGGCACGCCCCGCATCCACGAACAGCGCCAGCTCGACCGCCGGGTTCGCCTCCCAGCGGTACTCCGCCTGCAGCAGGAGCAGCCGCTCGCCGCGGAAGCGGAAGCTCGGGTACCCGCGCAGCGTGTGGCTGCCGCCGAGCGTCTGCTGCATGAAGAACGGCACCTGCGCCCCGTCCGCCGGGCGGTCCGTCGTGGCCAGCGCCCGCAGCGCCAGCACGCGCTGGGCGGAGCCGAGCGGCAGGTAGCCGCGCGCGTCCGCGGAGAGGCGGTGGAAGGCGAAGGCGTCGGTGCCGCGGTCGTCCACGCGGGACGCCAGCAGTCCCAGGAGCGCGCCGGCGTGCGGGTTGCCCGGCTCGTCGCGGCCGTCGAGCAGCGCGACGCCCGTGACGTGGGTGAAGTCGGGCTGCCGGTCGATGCCGGGCAGGGCGGAGGCGGGAAACACCTCGCCGAGCGTCGGAAGGGATTCGTCGCGGCCCGGGCCGACGAAGGCCTGCAGGAAGCCGCCGCGCGCCATCAGCGTCGCGCGCGGCGAGGGCTGGTAGGCGAGCACGAGGTCGTACCAGGCGTCCTGCAGGAGGAACGTCGAGCGGTCCTCCGCACGCGACCGGTTGCCGAGGCCGAAGAAGTCCACCTCGGGCAGGTGCTGGTAGCGCAGCGAGACGTAGCCCAGCCACCCGCCGGGCCCGCGCGGCACCTCGTCCGCGAAGTCCACCGGGTCGTCGCCCGGGACCGAGCGCCCCGGCAGCGCGCGGCCGCGGTGGGGCAGGAAGCCCGCCTGCAACCCGTAGGCCTCGTAGCGGCGGATCGAGTAGAACGCGGAGGCGTGGACGTCCAGCTCCGTCGCGCCGAGGTCGGGCTGCCAGAACCGCGCGCCGAGCGCGAGCTGCGACCCCCAGCCGATCGACTGCGAGCGCGGGTAGAAGCCGGCGACGTTCCACTCGCTCACGCGCGGGCGCTCGGCCTTCTCGATCGCGAGCAGCGTGCGCTCGACGAGCCCCGGCCGGGGTGGCCGCAGCGCGGCCAGCTTCTCGCGCCGCAGCCGCTCCCACCGCTCCTGCCGCGTGCCCGGCGGATCCCGCGGCGCCGCTTCGGCGGTCGCCTCCGGCCCCGCACCGGCGGCGAGGGCCGTCGCCGCCGGCATCACGAGAGAGAGCACGAGGGCGAGAACGCTCCGCCGGGCGTTCGAGGTCATGGTGATCGGCAACGGTGACCCATCATAGCTGCAATCAATCGGGGGCCGCATTCCGAGGGTAAGCTCATGGCGTGCGCCGCACCGCCGCCCTTCCGGCCGCCGTGGCGTTGCTGGTGGCGCCGTGCGCGGCCGCGTCCGCGGAGCCGCCGCGCCGCGTGCCGCTCGCCGCCGACTACGACGTGAACGCGGGCGTGCGCGACCTGCGCATCGAGGCCTCGTTCGCCGCGGCCGGCGGCGTGCTCGCCCTCGAGGAGGGCCTCGGGCCGTTCGTCACCGACGGCGAGGTCGAAGACGGCGCGGCCTGGGTTCGCGCGGAGACCCGGGGCGACGCGCTGCTGGTGCCCCCGTGCCGCGGCGGGCCGTGCCGGGTGCGGTACACGGTGCGCCTCGCCGACGCGGGCCTCGCGCTGCGCGACCGCAACCGCGCGCTGTACCACACGGGCGCGCTGCTCGCGCCGCCGTCCACCTGGCTGGCGCGCCCGCTGCAACCGCGTCCGGGCGACCGCTACCGCTTCCGCGTGCGCGTCTGGCGGGGCGGGAGCTTCGTGACCGGCGTGATGCCGGCGGCCGCCGACGGGCGCTACGAGGGCCGGCTCGAGGACCTCCCGATGGCGCCCTATTCCGCGTTCGGGCCGCTGGAGACGAGCCGCTTCCGCCTGGCCGGCGGCGCGGTGGAGGTGGCGATCGCGCCGGGCCAGCGTGCCCTCTCGCGCGAGGCGGTCGTCCACTGGGTCGAGCGCGCGGTGCGCGCCGTCGCCGCCGTGTACGGCCGCCTGCCCGTCCCGCGCGTGGCGGTCATCGTGTTGCCCGGCGGGCGCCGGCCGGTCGGCTTCGGCACCACGCTCGGTCACGGCGGCGCGTCCATCATGGTGTGGCTCGGCGCCCAGGCCACCGAAGACGACCTCCGGCACGACTGGGTGCTCACGCACGAGATGGCGCACCTCGGCCTGCCCAACCTGCCGCGCGACCAGCGCTGGCTGGAGGAGGGCCTGGCCACGTACGTGGAGCCCTTCGCGCGCGCGCGCGCCGGCTACATCACCGACGAGGACGCCTGGAGGGGGCTGGTGGCCGGCCTGCCGAAGGGCCTGCCGCGCGACGGCGACGGCGGGCTCGACGGCACGCGGAGCTGGGGGCGCACGTATTGGGGAGGCGCGCTGTTCTACCTGCTGGCCGACCTCGAGATCCGCGAGCGCACGGGCAACCGCCGGTCGCTCGAC
>DATBIZ010000266.1:0-13050 GCA_036556645.1 Vicinamibacteria bacterium
CGCGGCCGAGGATCGCCACCTCGGCGTCGGCCACCGGCCGTCCGTCGTTCTTCGAGACCACTCTGCCGTCGAGCGCCCGGAGCGGAGTCGCGAACAGGCAGGCCGCGACGCAAAGCCCCAGCGACCGGAGTGGCATGCGACAGCCTAACGGGGCGCGGCGCGCTACTACCAGGCGTAGTAGTGCGGACGTCGCGGTGATCGCCGAGATGCGGTGGCGCCGGCGCTTCGCCGGCGACGCCGCGATCGTGGGGCGCGTGATCGCGCGGCCGACGGACTACTCGCGGTAGGCGTCCACGGTCACGATCGAGCCGTCGGGCCGATGCTGCAGCTCGGTCACCTTCACGTTGCGCAGGTGCGTCTTGCCGCCCGAGACCTGGGAGTCGTGGTAGAAGAGGTACCACTTCCCCCGGAACTCCACGATCGAGTGGTGGTTGGTCCAGCCGAGCACCGGCTCGAGCACCTTGCCGCGGTAGGTGAACGGGCCGTAGGGCGACTTCCCGGTGGCGTACACGATGAAGTGCGTGTCGCCGGTCGAATACGACAGGTAATACGTGTCGCCGACCTTGTGGATCCACGGCGCCTCGAAGAACCGGCGGGCGTGGTCGCCGGAGAGCAGCGGCTTGCCGCTCTCGTCCTGGATCACGACGTCCCGCACCCTCTCCGCGAAGCCGAGCATGTCGTCGGCGAGCCGCGCCATCTTCGGCGCCAGCGCGGGCTGGTCGTTCGGCGGCTGCGATTCGTCGTCGGCCTTGTAGGCGCCCGACTTCCAGCGCTGGAGCTGCCCGCCCCAGATGCCGCCGAAGTACATGTAGTGGCGGCCGTCGGTGTCCTTGAAGACCGCGGGGTCGATGCTGAAGCTGCCCTTGATCGGCTCTCCCTGCGCGGTGAACGGCCCCTCCGGCTTGTCCCCGACCGCCACCCCGATGCGGAAGACGTCCTGCCGGTCCTTGGCCGGGAAATAGAAGAAGTACTTCCCGCCCTTCTCCGCCGCGTCGGGCGCCCACATCTGCCGGCCCGCCCAGGGCACGTTCCCGATGTCGAGGGCCACGTCGTGCACGGTGACCTTCCCGCCCACCGCGTCCATCGAGAGCACGCGGTAGTCGCGCATCGCGAAGTGGCTGCCGAGGTCGTCCTGCGGGATGCCCGCCTCGATGTCGTGTGACGGGTAGACGTAGAGGCGCCCGCGGAAGACGTGCGCCGACGGGTCCGCGGTGTAGATCTCCCGGACCAGCGGTTGGGTGAGGAACTTCCCCGAGTCGGCGGGCGCGGTCATGCGCGCGAGCGCCGGCGCCGCGGCGGCCGCGGCGGCGATCCCCAGCACGGAAGCGATCCTGGTTCGATGCATGTGCTCATACCTCGAGATGCGCGCGATCGGACGACGACGGGGGATCAATCTAACATCAGTGCCCCGAACGGCGCGACGTCCTGCCGGAGGTGACCGGATGTGTCAGGCTAGGGCTCGTGATCGCCGAGGAGCGCTGACGCCGTGGACGCCTACCGGCAGCCGGTGGAGGACGTCGTGGCGGCGCTCGGCACGGACGTGCGCCGCGGGCTGGCCGAGGACGAGGCGCGGGCGCGGCTGCGGCAATACGGCCCGAACGAGCTGGCGGCGGCGAAGCCGGTCCCGGGCTGGCGGCGCTTCCTGGCCCAGTTCCAGGACGTCCTCGTCGTCCTGCTGCTGATCGCCACCGCGATCTCGGCCGCGCTGTGGGCGTTCGAGCGCGACACCGCGCTGCCCTACGAGGCGATCGCGATCTTCGCGGTCGTCCTCCTGAACGCCACCATGGGCTACGTCCAGGAGTCTCGCGCCGAGGCCGCGGTGTCGGCGCTCCGCGCCCTGTCCGCCGCCGACGCGACCGTGGTCCGCGACGGCGAGCGCCGCAGCGTGCCCGCGGCGCGGGTCGTGCCCGGCGACGTGATCCTGATCGAGGAGGGCGACACCGTCCCCGCCGACGCGCGCCTGGTGGAGTGCGCCGCGCTCCAGACCGCCGAGGCGGCGCTCACCGGCGAGAGCCTGCCCGTGACCAAGGACACCGCGGCCATCGAGGGCGAGGCGCCGCTCGGCGACCGGCACGACATGGCGTTCAGCGGCACCGCCGCGACCTACGGGCACGGGACCGCGGTGGTGACCGCCACCGGCATGCGCACCGAGATGGGCCGCATCGCCGGCCTGCTCGAGCAGACGCACGACGAGGCGACGCCGCTGCAGCGCGAGCTGGACCGCACGGGCAAGGCGCTCGGGCTCGTGGTCATGGCGATCGCGGCGGTGATGGTGGTGACCATCGTGGTGATCGAGCACGTGCGCGGGCTGGCCGCGCTGCTCGACGTGCTGATCCTGGGGGTGGCGCTGGCGGTCGCCGCCGTGCCCGAAGGCCTGCCCGCCGTGGTCACCGCCGTGCTCTCGATCGGCGTGCAGCGCATGGCGAAGCGCAACGCGATCGTGCGCCGTCTGGCGGCGGTGGAGACCCTGGGCTCGGCCAGCGTGATCGCCTCGGACAAGACCGGCACCCTGACCCGCAACGAGATGACCGTGCGCGTGGTGGTGACCGCCAGCGGGCGGGTCACCTTCGAAGGCTCCGGCTACGCCCCGGAGGGCGCCGTGCACGGCGACGACGGCGGGCCGATCGAAGGGCCGCTGCGCACAGAGCTGGAGCGCGCCCTGGCCGCCGCCGACCGCGCGAACAACGCCCGGGTGGTGCAGCGCGACGGCCGCTGGACCGTGCAGGGCGACCCCACCGAGGGCGCGCTGCTGGTGGCGGCGCGCAAGGCGGGGCTCCGCTCCGACGAGCTCGACCAGCGGCTGCCGCGCGTCGGCGAGGTTCCCTTCTCGTCCGAGCGCAAGCTGATGAGCACCATCCACCGCGAGCAGGGGCCCGCGCCGCGCGCGATCGTGTTCACGAAGGGCGCGCCCGACGTGCTCCTCACGCGGTGCACGGCCGAGGTCGTCGGCGACGCGCGGCGGCCGCTCACGCCGGCGCGGCGGGCGGAGATCCTGGAGGCCAACGAGGCGCTGGCCGGCGACGCCCTGCGCACGCTGGGCGTGGCCGGCCGCTGGCTGCCCGGCGAGACCGCGGCCGAACACTCCGCCCATCCCGACGACCGGCTCGAGCAGGATCTCGTCTTCGCCGGCCTGATCGGCATGATCGACCCGCCGCGCCCGGAGGCGAAAGACGCGGTGGCGCGCGCGCGGGGGGCGGGGGTCCGTCCGCTGATGATCACCGGCGACCACCCGCGCACCGCGGCCGTGATCGCGCAGGAGCTCGGCATCAGCGCGGACGGCCGCGCCTTGACCGGCGCGGAGCTGGAGAGGCTGCCTCCGGAGGCCGCCCCGCGCACGGTGGCCGAGGTGTCGGTCTACGCGCGGGTGAACCCCGAGCACAAGCTGCGCATCGTGGACGCCCTGCGGCGCACGGGGGCGGTGGTGGCCATGACCGGCGACGGCGTGAACGACGCGCCCGCCCTCAAGAAGGCCGACATCGGCGTGGCCATGGGCATCACCGGCACCGACGTGTCCAAGGAGGCGGCGGACATGGTGCTCGCCGACGACAACTTCGCCTCGATCGTGGCCGCGGTGGAGGAGGGCCGGGCCATCTTCGCCAACATCCGCAAGTTCCTGCGCTACCTGCTCTCCTCGAACATCGGCGAGGTGATGACCATGTTCTTCGGCGTGCTGCTGGCCGACCGCATCGGCCTCTTCGCCGAGGAGGGCGAGGTGGTGCTGCCGCTGCTGGCCACCCAGATCCTCTGGATCAACCTGGTCACCGACGGGCCGCCGGCCCTGGCCCTGGGCGTGGACCCGCCGGAGGAGGGCCTGATGCGGCAGCCGCCGCGCCCGGCCGGCGAGCGCGTGATCACGCCGCGCATGTGGCGCGGCATCGCCTTCGTCGGCGTGATCATGGCCGCGGGCACGCTCTTCGTGCTCGACGCCGCGCTGCCCGGCGGCTTCGTGGAGGGCACGGGCGACCTGCGCCACGCCCAGACCATGGCCTTCACCACCCTGATGCTCTTCCAGCTCTTCAACGTGGTGAACGCGCGCTCCGACGAGCGCAGCGCGTTCCGGCACCTGTTCACGAACCGCTGGCTGTGGCTGGCGCTGGCGGCGTCGCTGGCGCTGCAGGTGGGGGTGGTGTACGCGCCGTTCCTCCAGCGCGCCTTCGGCACGGTCGGCCTCTCCGTTCGCGACTGGCTCTTCTGCGGCGCGGTCGCCAGCTCGGTGCTCTGGCTACGCGAGCTGGGCAAGCTGCTCTCGCGCGCGGCGGGCGCCGGCGCCCGCGAACGGGTGGGCGCCGGCCCTCAGCGCTCGTCCGCGTCGAGCACGCCGTCCTCGTCGCGGTCGATCGCGATGCGGTAGCCGCTGCCGGGCGGCGCGCAGGTGAGGGTCAGGCTCTCCGTCGAGCCGATGTGGCGCGTGGCCAGCGCGGCGCCGTCGAGCGTTCCCTCGCCGGCCAGGTCCGACCGGAAGCGCCCGGCGCCGGTGTAGAGATACCCGCGCTCGCCGCCGGCATCCGTGCCCTTGGCCACGAGGTCGCAATCGCCCGCCTCCGCGCGCGCGGCCAGCAGCCCCGCACGCCCCCAGGCCGGCAGCGCGGCCTGGAAGTTCAGCGTGATCTGCTGGCCGACGATCGGCTTCAGGTTCGAGTCGAAGGCCAGGACGAAGGCCTCGATCGCGCGCCGCAGCCCGTCGCCGGCCGCGCCGCGCGGGATGCCGCCGGGGTTGGGGCCGAACAGGAATCCCTGGCTGAACGTGGTCGCGTGCATGAAGCGGAACACGCTGTCGAAGTCGCCGCCGCGGTTGGTGCCGAAACCCCGGATCTGGTCCCCCATGAACCCTTGCAGGCGCGGGTCCGTGGGAGCCTCGATGAGCGGGTCCAGGTTGAAGAAGCCGAAGCGGCCGACCTTCGTGTAGACGTTGCGCAGGTGCGGCGTCTTGAACATCTGCGGGAAGACCTCGCCGGCGGAGTGGCCGTCGGTGCCGAAGAAGCCCGGACGATCCACGCCGAACTCGGCGTTGCCGTCGGGGTCCAGGCTGTGGCACCCCTGGCAGGAGATCACCCCGGAGTCGCTGACGTTCCTGAAGAAGAAATCGCGGCCCTGCTGCTGCGGCGGCGTGAGCGAGTCGTCGAGGTTCCGGACCGGGTTCGGCGGGTAGGTGAGCTGCAGGACGAAGTCGGCGAACGCCTCCATGTCGGCGTCGGCGAGCGGCTCGCTGCGGCCGAGCAACCCTTCGAAGCCGGCCTGGAACTGCCGGAACGCCGCGCGCTCGTCGAAGGCCCCGCGGTCGGGCTGCGCGCTGGCCTCGAAGAGCGATCCCGTCCGGTCGCCGCGCCAGTGCATCGGCCCGTGGTTCGCCATCCCGCGCAGGCTCTGCGTGGTCATCGGGCCCTTGTGCGCGGGGAAATCGGGGTCGATGCCGGCGAAGAAGGGGATCGGGAGCCTCAGCAGGATCGGGTTGCGGTTGTCGAGCGTGTCCTGGTCCGGGTTGCCGAGGTCCCAGGCCAGCTCGTCCTTGTCGCCGAACACGTGGCAGCTCCCGCAGAACGAGTCGCCCTTCGCGCTCAGCGTCGCGTCGTAGAGGAAGCGGCGGCCCGCGCGCACCGGAGCCGGCTCCGGGTTCGGCATCGCGGCGTGCGACAGCTCGCGGCGCAACGCGGTGTCCACCACGGAGATCGCGTTGTCGAACCGGGTGAGCACGTAGAGCAGGCGGCCGTCGGCCGAGAGGGCGAGACCGGTCGGACCGCCCCCGGACACCTCGACCTGCTCGTCGCGGCTGGGGACGAACGTGTCGGCCTCCAGCGCGGCGGTGTCGTAGATGCCGACCCGGCTCGACCCCATCGCGGCCACGTACAGCGTGCGGCCGTCCGGGCTCACCTCCATCCCCAGGGGCAGGGCCAGGCTCACCACGCTCTCCGCGTTCGGCGACGGGTCGCAGCAGGTCGAGTAGTCGAGGTGCTTGTTCAGATGGCGCGGCCGCACCACGCCGCCGCCGAGCACGGTGATGCGCTGCTGGTAGTGCTGCGCGCGCAGGGTGTGGCCGGCGAACACGCCCGGCCCCTCGAACCGTCTCTCGTTGGAGGCCTCCTGGTTCGACACGTACACGTTCCCGTTGACCGGGTTGACGGCCATGTTGAACAGCACCGTGCCGACGTGGGCGAAGGCGCCGGCCGGGCCCGGCACCAGCGCGGGCGGGCTGGCCGCCGCGTCGATGACGAACACGTCCTTGTCCGGCAGGCTGAACATCACGAACGGGTCCCAGGCCCGGCCGATCTCGTCCACCCAGTGCGCGCCGTCGTGGCGCACGATCAGGCCCGTGGGCGGCTGGAACACGCCGGCGTGGTTGGTGACCGGCGGCGGCATGATGGGCACGCCGGTGAAGAGCTGCAGCAGGGACAGGATGAACTCGTTGATGCTCGTGGTCTGGTTCCCGGTGGCCATGCCGGCGGCGTAGACCGTGAGGCCGTCCGCGGACACGGCCAGCGCGCGCGGCGTGTCGGTGAACAGGCCGAGGATGGCCAGCGGCGTGCCCACCAGCCCCGGCCCCACGTTGCCGGCGTCGTACACCCAGACGTCGGCGCGGCCCACGCCGGGCGTCGTGAGCTGCGGGTCGTAGGGCACGTTCTGCCCGCGGTGCGCGGTGGTGACGAAGGCGCGGGCGCGGCCGGGGCCGGCGAAGACGACGTCACGCGGCTCGTCGCCCACGAGCAGCGTGCGCGTCACGCGCGGCCGCGCGGGGTTGGAGGCGTCCACGATGGACACGCTGTCGGAGAGGTGGTTCACCACCCACACCGCGCCGTCGCCGCTCTCGGCGACCGCGACCGGCTCCAGGCCGACGGTCACCGAGCCGAGGTGGACCAGGGCGCTGCCGTCCGGGCGGTAGACCTCGAGGCGGTTGTCCGGGGTATTGACCGCGTACAGCCGCGTGCCGTCGCGCGAGAGCGCCAGCGGCCGCACCTGCCCGCTCTCGAACAGCCAGTAGCTCGGGCGGCCGGGCGCCGAGGCCGCGCGCCCGTCCTGCCCGCCGGCGGGGCCCGGTGCCGCCGGGACGTTCAACGCGATGACCACCGCCAGCGCGTGCCTGGCCCGGTTCCGCCGCCTCGGCCGCCGCCTGGCCTCGTGGGCCCTCTGCAGGTGCATGGAAGCCTCCCCTGGTGCCAGACGCGCAAGAGGCCCTCAGCCCTGCTCAACACAGGAGCCTGGAACCGGGAGCTGGAGGGAGTCCTGCGGCGCTTAGTACCACGGGAGCGCCGGTCCCACAACCGTTTTCTTGCCGACCCGTCACGTTCCCGCGCGCTCGCTCGTCTCTCGGGTGGAATCGGGAGGGGAGGCGCTCATGAACGTGTTCGTGGCGGGAGGGACGGGGACGATCGGCGTGCCGCTGGTGCGGGCCCTGGTGGCGGCGGGACACCAGGTGACGGCCTTGACGCGCTCGCCGGACAAGGCGAGCGCCGTGCGGGCGCTCGGCGCCCGGCCGGCCGTGGCCGACGCCCTGGATGCCGGCGCGCTGGCGCGCGTGGTGCTGGAGGCGCGGCCGACGCACGTCGTCCACCAGCTCACCGCGCTGCCCAGGGACGGCATCACGCGCGCGGAGCAGCTCGCGCCGACCAACCGCCTGCGCGCCGAGGGCACCACGCACCTGCTGGAGGCGGCGATCCGCGCCGGGGCCGCGCGCTTCCTCGCGGGCTCCTTCGCGCCGCTGCTCGCGGTGCCGCCGGATGCGCCGCGCCTGGTGCGGGAGGCGGTGGACGCGGTGGGGTCCATGGAGGCCCAGGTGCTCGAGGCGACGCGGCGCGGGTTGATCGAAGGCGTGGTCCTGCGGTATGGCCTGTTCTATGGCCCCGGCAACCCGGCGACCGAGCGGCTGGTGGCGCTGGTCCGCCGCCGGAGGATGCCGGTCGTCCGCGGCGACCAGGGGCTGCTGCCGTGGATCCATCTCGACGACGCGGTCGCGGCCACGGTCGCCGCGCTCGGCGCCGCCCCGCCGGGCCGCGTCTACGACATCGTGGACGACCAGGCGGTGAGCATCAGCGAGATGGTGCGCGAGATCGCCCGGCAGGCGGGCGCGCCGGATCCCTGGGCGGTGCCGGCCTGGCTGCCGCGGCTCGTCTCTCCCTACATGGCCGGCTTCTTCTCGATGCGCCTGCCGCTCTCGAACGAGAAGGCGGCCGCCGACTTCGGCTGGCGTCCGCGTTACCGGACCTGGCGCGAGGGCGTGTCGCAGACGGTCCTGCAGGCCGCGTGACCACGGCCGGCGAGGCCGCGGATTTCCAGGCGCACCGGCCGCTGCTGTTCTCGATCGCCTACCGGATGCTCGGCAGCGCCTCCGACGCGGAGGACGTGCTCCAGGACGCATGGCTCCGTTACCGGGGCGCGGTGGACGTGCGCTCGCCGAAGGCGCTGGCCGCCACGATCGTCACGCGCCTCTGCCTCGACCGGCTCAAGGCGGCGCGCACCGCGCGCGAGCGGTACGTCGGGCCGTGGCTGCCCGAGCCCGTCCTCACTTCCCCCGCGGAGGGACCCGACGTGATGCTGCAGCGATCCGAGTCGGTCACGCTCGCGTTCCTCGTGCTCCTCGAAGCCCTCTCGCCCGAGGAGCGGGCGGTGTTCATACTGAAGGAGGCGTTCGACTACGAGCACGCCGAGATCGCGGAGATGCTCGGCCTCACCCCGGAGAACTCCCGGCAACTGTTCCACCGCGCGAAGGCGCGCCTGAGGGCCGGCCGCCCGCGGCTCGAGGGAACGCCGCGGTCGCGGCGCGCGGTCGCCGAGAAGTTCGTCGCGGCGTTCGCGGCCGGCGACGTGGAGGCGATGACCGGTCTGCTGGCGCGCGACGTCGGCCTCTGGAGCGACGGCGGCGGCAAGGCGTCGGCGGCGCGGCGGCCGCTCCTCGGCCGCGACGTGGTGCTGAACTTCCTGCGGGGCCTGCACCGCGTCGGGGTGACGACCGGCATCGTCGCGCGCGTGTCGTGGACGGTGGCCGAGGCCAACGGGGAGCCGGCCGTGCTGCAGCGCCTGGACGGACGCCTCGACGCGGTCTACGTGATCTCGGTGGCGGGGGACGCGATCGAGGGCGTCCGCATCGTGCGCAACCCCGACAAGCTCGTCTACATCGAGCGGCAGCTCGAAGCCCGGCCGTCGTGATAGGGTTTCGGGCATGGAACGCAAGCACGCCCGCGAGTTCGACCCCGAGCTGCTCGACCTCTTCGACCAGTACGTCCATGGCGGCGTGGACCGCCGCCAGTTCCTCGACCGCGCCTCCCGCTTCGCGGTGGGCGGGGCCACCGCCGCCTCGCTGCTCGAGGCGCTGAGCCCGCAGTACGCGTGGGCCCAGCAGGTGCCCG
Organism: Vicinamibacteria bacterium; assembly: GCA_036556645.1. Taxonomy (GTDB): domain Bacteria; phylum Acidobacteriota; class Vicinamibacteria; order Fen-336; family Fen-336; genus DATKEG01. The sequence continues at coordinate 9,336 of DATBIZ010000266.1, forward strand.
CGGACGACAAGCGCATCCAGACGGAATACGCGACCTACTCCTCGCCCAGCGGCCACGGCACGATCAAGGGCCTGCTGGCGCGCCCGCGCGAGGGCGGGCCGAAGTGGCCGGCGGTGCTCGTGGTGCACGAGAACCGCGGGCTCAACCCCTACGTCGAGGACGTCGCCCGCCGGCTGGCGGTGGCGAAGTTCCTGGCCTTCGCGCCCGATGCCCTGACGCCGCTGGGCGGCTACCCCGGCACCGACGACAAGGGCCGCGAGATGCAGGCCTCGCTCGACCGCGCGAAGATCCTCGAGGACATGGCCGCGGGGGCCGCCTTCGTGCGCGGCCACAAGGCCTCCACCGGCAAGCTGGGCGTGGTCGGCTTCTGCTTCGGCGGGTTCGTGTCGAACTGGCTCGCGGTGCGGATGCCCGACCTGGTGGCCGCGGTGCCGTTCTACGGCGGCCAGGCGCCCGCCTCCGACGTGCCGAAGATCAAGGCCTCGCTGCTGCTCCACTACGCGAGCAACGACCAGCGCGTGAACGAGGGCTGGCCCGCGTACGAAGCCGCGCTGAAGGCGAACAAGGTGGACTACACCGCGCACTTCTACGAAGGCACCAGCCACGGCTTCCACAACGACACCACGCCGCGCTACGACGCGGCGGCGGCGAAGCTGGCCTGGGAGCGCACGCTCGAGTTCTTCGACGAGAAGCTGCGCTGAGCGCCGGGCGAGCGCCGCCCGCGCGATGCCCACGACCACGGACGCGCCGCGGACCCCGCCGGGGCGTCGCGAGCGACCCCGACCGGCCGCCGTCCGCGCGGCGATGCTCCTCCTCGCCGCCGCGCTGGCGGCCGCGGCCGCCGTGCCTCCGGCGCCCCGCGCCGGCGAGCGCTGGGTCGGCACCTGGGCGTGTTCGCCGCAGCGCGCCGAGCCCGCACAGGCGCCTCCCGCTCCGGGATTCGCGGACACCACGCTGCGCCAGGTCGTGCGCGTCTCGCTCGGCGGCCGGCGGCTGCGCGTGAGGTTCTCGAACGCGTTCGGGACCACGCCGCTCGAGGTGAAGTCGGCCGGCATCGCGCTCTCGGCCGGCGGATCCGCGATCCGGCCCGGGTCCGCGAGGCCGCTGAGCTTCCACGGCCGAAGCGGGGTGACGATCCCGCCCGGCGCCCCGATGCTGTCGGACGCGCTCGACTTCGACCTGCCGCCGCTCGCGGACGTCACGCTCAGCGTGCGCCTCCAGGGCGCTCCGGCGGACCTCACGATCCATCCCGGATCGCGCACCACGTCGTACCTGCACCCGGGCGAGGCGGTCTCGGCCGTGGACCTGCCGGCGGCCGCGCGCATCGACCACTGGTACTTCGTGAACGGCATCGACGTGCTCGCGCCGCCCCCCGCGGCGGCGGTGGCGATCCTCGGCGACTCGATCACGGACGGGCGCGGGTCCACCACGAACGGGAACGACCGCTGGCCGGACCAGCTCGCCCGTCGGCTGCAGGCGGAGGCGCGCACCGCGCAGGTGGCGGTCCTCAACCACGGCATCGGAGGCAACCGGCTGCTGCGCGACGGGCTCGGCCCGAGCGCGCTCGCCCGGCTCGACCGCGACGTCCTCGCGCAGACCGGCGTGCGCTGGCTGGTCGTACTCGAGGGCATCAACGACATCGGCACGCGCGTGAGCGCGCGGGAGAAGGGCGAGCCCTACGCGACCGCGGACGACCTGATCGCGGCCTACGCGCAGATCGTCGCCCGCGCCCGCGCGCACGGCCTCCGGGTGTACGGCGCGACGATCCTGCCCTTCGAGGGCGCGTTCTACTTCACGCCCGACGGCGAAGCCGATCGGCAGCGCGTCAACCTCTGGATCCGGACCAGCGGCGCCTTCGACGCGGTGATCGATCTCGACGCGGCGACGCGCGACCCGCGGCAGCCGGCGCGGCTTTCGGCCGAGGTGGACGGCGGCGACCACCTTCATCCCTCGGCCGCCGGTTATCGGATCATGGCCGCCGCGGTGGACCTCGCGCTCTTCCAGCCCGCCGCCATGCCGCCGGTGCCCCAGGGGCGACCTGCAGACGTGCCCCTGCGCTAGCCCTTCGTCCCCGGCCGCGACGGGCCCGCCCCGGTGCCGCCGCCGGAGGACGCATCTTTGGGCTCCGGCCATCCGCCGAACGCGGCGATCGCCTCGGCGGTGCGCCGGTGCAGCTCGAAGATGCGCCCCAGCCCGGCCATGGTCAACATGGTCTCGACGCGCGTCTGCATGCCGGCCAGCTTCACCGCGCCCTCCTTGTCCTTGAGCAGCCGGTGGACGTCCACCAGGCAGCCGATCGCGGCGCTGTCGATGAAGCTCACGGCCTCGAGGTCGATCACGACCTTGCGCGCGCCGCGCTCGACCAGCTCGAGCACGCTGGTGAAGAACGGCGACAGCGTCGGATAGGTCAGCTTCGCGTCCAGGACCCGCACGACGTCCACGCCCGCGGTCTGCTCGAACGAGAGCGGCATCACTAGAAGGGTACGCTGCCCGGACACATCGGTTCGGCGGTTTCGCCCGCATGACGCGCGGGGCCGCCGTTTTTTGCCCTGGCCGCCGCCAGGGAACAGAGGGCCCGCCCGGCGCGTCTCTATCCGATGCGGCCGGCCGGCGGCGGGGGCATGAACCGGCGGCACTAGACTAGCCCGATGGATCCCGGCCTGCGGCGGATCGTGAGCGGCCGGCTCGAGGACGACGGCGCCCTCGACGAGGGGTGGGGCGCCCTGGTCCTGGCCGCGTTCGAGGGGGCCGAGGCGCTCGAGGCGCAGCTCCAGGGGAGCGCCCTCTCGCCCCGCGGGGCCGCCACCCACGTCTCGCCGCCCGCCGCCGGCGCCTTCCTGCGCTCGGTCGCGGTCGAGGGTTTCCGCGGCATCGGCCGCCGCCAGACGCTCGAGCTGGCCGCGGGCCCGGGGCTGACCCTCGTGGTCGGGCGCAACGGCTCCGGGAAGTCGAGCTTCGCCGAGGCGATCGAGGTGCTCCTCACCGGCGAGAGCCTGCGCTGGAAGGACCGCGCGGCGGTGTGGCGCGACGGCTGGCGGAACCTGCACCACCCGGCCGCCTGCGTGCGCGGGACGTTCCTCGTGGAGGGCGCTCCGGAGCCGTGCGTGGTGTCTCGCCGCTGGGAGCCGTCGGCGGACTTCGACGACGTCGAGGTGGCGGTGGAGCTCCCCGGCCGCGCGGACGCCGATCTCGACTCGCTGGGCTGGACGGGCGCGCTGCGCACCCACCGGCCCTTCCTCTCCTACAACGAGCTGGGCTCGCTGCTCGACGAAGGGCCCTCCAAGCTCTACGACGCGCTCTCCTCGATCCTCGGTCTCGAGGACCTGGTCGTGGCCCAGCGCGCCTTCCAGGAGACACGACTGCTGCGGGAGAAGGCCGTCCAGGACGCGACCGCCGCACGCGCCGCCCTGGTCGAGCGGCTGCGCGAGGTGGACGATGCGCGGGCTCGACAGGTCGTCGCCGCCACGGAGGGCAAGGAGTGGGACCTCGCGGCGGTCGAGTCGGTCCTCACGGGCGCCTCCCTGTCGGGAGCGGGAGCCGGCGAGGTCGACGTGCTGCGCGGGATCGCGAGCCTGGAGCCGCCCGAGCCGGCGCGGGTCGCGGCGGCCGCCGCGGAGATGCGCGCCGCGGCCGCGGCATTGCGAGCCGCCTCGGGCACGGCCGCAGCGCGCTCTCGGGACGCGGCGGCGATCCTCGAGCTCGGCCTCAAGTACCA
>DATBIZ010000267.1:0-3332 GCA_036556645.1 Vicinamibacteria bacterium
CAGCGATCTCTGGGCCGGCGGCGTGCCGCCGCCAGACACCCGCGACGGCCTCGTACGTGCCGAGCGCGCCGCGCCGCCGACGATCCTGCCGGTGTCCGGGGCCGACCTCACCCGCGAGGCACCCGACGTCCTGCGCGTGGCGGACTACGAGGCGAGCGCCGGGCGCCCGCGCGTCAGCCTGGGACGGAACCGCGGGGCGCCGGTCGCCCCTCTGCAGGTCCCCGAGCCCGGCACCCTGCTCGTCCTCGGCGGCGGCCTGCTCGCCCTCGGCCTGTACCGGCGCCGGTCCTCCTAGGCTTTCGCTTTCCCGGCCACTCTTCCGGCCGGAGCCTGCCTATACTGCCTAGACGGAGGCCTTTCATGACCGTTCTGCACCGAGGGGCGGCCACGACCGCGCTGCTCCTCGCGGGAGCCTTGTCGCTCACGTCGTGCTCCGCCGAGGCGAAGGCCGCGCGCCGGCTCGAGCGCGGCGACGGCTACTTCGAGCAGAAGCAGTACCGGGAAGCCGTGCTCGAGTACCGCAACGTGCTCGAGGCGCAGCCCGAGAACGCGCGCGCGCTGGCCCGCGCCGGCATCGCGCACTACGAGCTGCACGAGCTCGGGCAGGCCCTCACCTACCTGACGCGCGCCAACCGCGCCCTGCCCGACGACACCGAGGTGCTCTGGCGCCTGGCCGTGATCGAGTTCCTGTCCGGCCAGCGCGAGGACGCGCGCAAGCACGCCGAGGCCGTCCTGCAGAAGCACCCCGGCCACCTCGAGTCGCTGGCGGTGGTAGCGGAGAGCGCCGACTCGCCCGAGCAGCTCGACGCGGCGCTCACCCGCGTGCTCGCGGCGCGCGAGACCTCGTCCGAGAAGGAGAAGGCGAACCGGCTGCTGGGCACCCTGTACCTCCGGAAGAAGGACTTGCCCCGGGCCGAGGCGGCGCTGCGCGAAGCCGTGAGCGCGGCGCCGAGGTCGGTCGAGGCGCACACCGCGCTCGCCACGCTGCACCTGGCGCGCCACGAGCCGCGCGAGGCGGAGGCCGCGCTGAAGGCGGCGGCCGCGGCGGCGGAGCCGGAAGGCTCGGCCGCGCGCCTGCGCCTGGCCGAGTTCTACCTCTCGCAGAAGCGCACCGCGGAGGCGCGCGAGGTGCTGAAGTCCATCACGAGCAAGGACGCGGACTTCGCTCCCGCCTGGCTGCGCCTGGCGGAGCTGGCCCTCCTCGACCGCAGCTACGACGAGGCCGACGCCGCGGCGGGCAAGATCCTGGAGAAGACGCCCGGCCACCGGCAGGCCCTGCTCCTGCGCGCCCAGGTGCGGCTGACGCAGGGACGCGCCCCGGAGGCGGTGCAGCTCATCCAGCAGGTCGTGAAACAGGAGCCGAACTTCGCGCCCGCGCACTACCAGCTCGGCGTGGCGCACCTGCAGGCCGGCAACGAACAGCAGGCCCTGGCCTCGCTGCGGCAGGCCGTGACGCTGGCGCCGCTGCTGTCCGAGGCCGTGCTCCGGCTGTCGGAGCTGAACCTGCAGCGCGGCGCGCCCGACGCCGCGATCGAGGACCTGGGCCGGCTCCTGGCCAAGCGGCCCAGCGTCGCGCGGGCCTACGAGCTGCTCGGAGCCGCCCACCTGAAGAAGGGCGATCCCGCGCGCGCGGCCGAGGTCTACGAGACGTTCCGGAGCGTGGCGGGACCGAAGGACCCACGGCCCGCCTATTACGCCGGGCTCGCCCTGCGGTCCCAGGGCCAGCGCGCCGAGGCGCGGCGGGAGTTCGAGAAGGCGCTGGCCGCGGCCCCGGGCGCGCGTGAGCCGCTGGCACAGCTCGTCGAGATGGCGTTCGAAGACCAGAGGCCCGACCTCGCGCTCGAGGCCGTGCGCAAGCAGGCCGCCGCCGCGCCCGGTTCGGCCACGGTGCAGCACCTGCTCGGCGTGGTCCAGCAGCGGCGTGGCGACCTCGAAGCGGCCGCGGAGGCCTACCGCAAGGCGATCGCGCTCGAGCCGAAGCACGGGGGCTCGCACCTCGAGCTGGGCAAGATCTACGTCGCCACCGGCCGCCACGAGGAAGGCGTGGCTGAGCTGCAGAAGGCGCAGCAGCTCGAGCCGCGCAGCGTGGAGCCCTGGCTGATGACCGGCCTCGCCCACGAGAAGCACGGCGACGTGCCGAAGGCGATCGAGGCCTTCAAGAAGGCGCTCGAGATCAACCCGCGGTTCCCGACCGCGGCCAACAACCTGGCCTGGCTCTACTCGGAGCACGGCGGCGACGCCGAGGAGGCGCTCCGCCTGGCCCAGGTCGCCAAGGAGGGCGCGCCCGAGGACCCGCACGTGTCGCACACCCTGGGCTGGATCCTCTACAAGCGCGGCATCTACCAGCGCGCGCTGGCCCTGCTGCAGGAGAGCGCCGCCAAGCGTCCGAAGGACCCGGTGGTGCAGTACCACCTCGGCCTGACCCTGGCCAAGACCGGCGACAAGGACGCGGCGAGGGCGGCCCTGCAGCGCGCGCTCGAGATCGACGGGGCCTTCAAGGGCGCGGACGAGGCGAGGCGCACGCTCTCGACGCTCTGAGAGGTCAGCGGGCGATGCCGAGCTTCTCCATCAGCGTGTAGAGCGTCGGCCGGCTGAGGCCCAGCTCCGCCGCGGTGCGGCTCACGTTGCCGCCGTGGCGGCTCAGCGTGCGCTGGATGGTCTCGCGCTCGAGCTGGGCGCGCACGTCGCGCAGGCCGCGGCCCTCGAGCGGCGCCGCCGCGTCCAGCTCCAGGTCCGCGGCGGTGATCCGCGCGCCCTCCGCCATCACCACCGCGCGCTTGACGCGGTTCTCCAGCTCGCGCACGTTGCCCGGCCACGAGTACGCCTGCACCGCCGCCAGCGCCTCGCGGGTGAAGCCCGGGACGCGGCGCTGCGCCTCGGCCGCGGAGCGCTCCAGGAAGGCCGAGGCCAGCACCGTCACGTCTTCGCCCCGCTCGCGCAGCGGCGGCAGCGAGACGGTGACGACGCCGATCCGGTAGAACAGGTCCTCGCGGAAACGGCCGGCCCGCATCGCCTCCTTCAGGCTCGCGTTGGTCGCGGAGAGCACGCGCACGTCCACCGGGATCTCCTGCCGGCCGCCCACGCGCTCGATCCGGCGCTCCTGCAGGAAGCGCAGCAGCTTCACCTGCATCGGCAGCGAGAGGTCGCCGATCTCGTCGAGGAACAGGGTGCCGCCGTGCGCCGTCTCGATGCGCCCCTTGCGCTGGACGTGCGCCCCGGTGAAGGCGCCCTTCTCGTGGCCGAACAGCTCGCTCTCGAGCAGGTTGTCGGGGATGGCCCCGCAGTTGATGGCCACGAACGCGCCCCGCTGCCGGGTCGAGAGGCGGTGGATC
>DATBIZ010000268.1:0-5064 GCA_036556645.1 Vicinamibacteria bacterium
ACGAGGTCCACGTCCGCCGGCGTCCAGCCGGTCTTCTGCCAGATCCGCTGCACCGCTCCCACCGGCGCCATCATCACCATCGCCGGCTCGACGCCCCAGCTCGCCTGGGCCACGATCCGCGCGAGCGGGGTGACGCCCATCGCCCTGGCCCTCTCGGCCGAGGTCACGGCCAGCGCGGAGGCGCCGTCGTTCACGCCGGGCGCGTTGCCCGCGGTGACGGTGCCGCCCTCGCGGAACGCGGGCTTGAGCCGCGCCAGCGCCTCGAGCGTCGTGTCCTCGCGCGGCGTCTCGTCCGCGGTCATCGGCACCGCCTCGCCCTTCTTCTGGGGGATCGGCACCGGCACGATCTCGTCCGCGAACCGCCCGGCCTTCGCGGCGGAGATGGCCTTCTGATGGCTGCGCAGCGCGTAGAGGTCCTGCTCCTCCCGCGTGACGCCGTACTTGTCCGCGACGTTCTCGCCGCAACAGCCCATGTGGTAGTCCTCGTAGGCTTCCCACAGGCCGTCCACGATCATCGCGTCCTCGAGCGCGCCGTGTCCGAGCCGCAGGCCCTCGCGCGCCCGCCGCAGCAGGTAGGGCGTGTTCGACATGGACTCCATGCCCCCCGCCACGACCACGTCCGCGTCGCCGGTCGCGATCGCCTGCGCGGCGAGCATGACGGCCTTGAGCCCCGAGCCGCAGACCTTGTTCACGGTAACCGCGGCGACCCTGGGCGGCAGGCCCGCGCCGAGCGCGGCCTGGCGCGCCGGCGCCTGGCCCAGCCCGGCGGAGACCACGTTGCCCAGGATGACCTCGTCCACCGCGTCGGGCGCCAGGCCCGCGCGCGCGATCGCCTCGCGCACGACGATCGCGCCGAGCTGCGGGGCGGTGAAGCCCTTGAGGCTGCCGAGGAAGCGGCCGGTCGGCGTGCGGACCGCCGAGAGGATCACCGCCTCGCGCAGGGTGCTCATCGTGCGTCGCGCCCCGGTGCGCGGGAGAGGTAGCGGCCGGCGGCGGCGAGGAACCGCTCCCGAAGCTCCGCGTCCGCGATCCGCGCGGCCTCGTCGGCCACCGCGGGGGGGCAATCCGCGTCGGCCGGCGGGTGCGGCGCGTGCAGACGGGGCGAAGGCGGCGTGGCCAGCGTGCCTTCGACGAAGCCGAGGCGGCGCGGCGCGAGCGTGCCGGCCACGTCGCGCAGACGGGCCAGGATCTGCGGCTGCATGCGATGGAGGACGGTCCGCCAGCGCGCGTCCGGGACGCGCACGCGGAGCGTCTCGCCCTCCACGCCGACGACCTCCGTGCGCCGCGCGAGGTCGGCGCCCACGGCGGGCGCCCACGCCGCGCGCAGCAGCTCGGTCACGTGCGCGCGGTCGCGTCCGAACAGGCGCGCGGCCAGATCGCCTTCGCCCGCGCGCTCGAACCGCATCCTCCTAATGTACGGCACCGCCGATGGGCCCCCAAGCGCGACGTGTATACTTCGGCGGCCCGCTGCCACCCTTCCGGCGGGAAGCACCGAGGGAACCCGGGATGAAGTGCCCCCGCTGCCAGCACGTGTTCAGCGCGACGCCGGATGCGGGGGGCCTCGTGACCTGCCCGTCGTGCGGCAGCCGGCTGCGGACGCGCCCGGCCGCCGCTCCCGCGGGCGGGGGACCCGCCGCGGCGGGATCGCCCCCGGCCGGACCCCGTCCAGCGCCCGTCGCCGTCCCGTCCCCGTCGCCCGCCGCGACCGCGCCGCCTCTGGTCAAGACCAGCCCGGTGCCGGCCGCGATGGCCGCCCCCGTGGCCGCCCCGGCCCCCGTCGAGCCGTCGCGCGGGCCCGTCCGCGCGGGCCTGCCGGGCCTGGACGCGGTGCTCGACGAGCTGCGCGCCCTGCGCGCCGGCCAGCGTGAGATCCTGGAGCTGCTCCGGCATGCACCGCCGTCCGCGGCGGCATCGGCGGGCGCTCCCGATCCGTTCGGGTCGTTCGACGAGGACCAGCCGGCGCCGCCGCCGGCGGTGCGCACGCGGCGGCGGAAGACGGTGCTGCTGATCGACGACGACCCGGAGACGCTGCAGGCCACCGTCGAGGCGCTCGAGCGCGCGGAGGTGCCGGTGCGCGCGGTGTCCGACGGCAACGCCGGGCTGGCGGCGATCGCGGAAGAGAAGCCGGACGTGATCGTGATGGAGCTGGGGATCCGGGGCTCGATGGCCGGCAAGGACGTCATCAACATGATCAAGGCGACCATGGAATGGGTGGACGTGCCGATCGTGCTGCACACGCGGCTGCCGATCGAGAGCCAGCGCGAGGCCCGCCAGATCCACGGCGCGGACGAATACGTGCTGAAGGGGCCGGCCAGCGCGGACGCGCTGGTGGCCCGCGTGATCGCCGTCTTCCGAAGAGGCTAGCGAAACACCGTTGGAGCCCGTGGTGGTGCTGGCCTCGGGGTCGCCGAGGCGCGCGCAGATCCTGACCGCGCTGGGCGTGGCCTTCCGCGTCTCCGTGCCCAACATCCCCGAGCTGCTGCTGCCGGGCGAGGGGGGCGCCGCCGCGGCGGAGCGGCTCGCGCGCGCGAAGGCGGCCGCCGCCGGCCAGAACGAGCGCCTGCCCGTGATCGCCGCCGACACCGTCGTGCTCTGCGACGCCCGGGTGCTGGGCAAGCCGGCGTCGGTGACGGAAGCGGCGGAGATGCTGCGGCTGTTGGCCGGCCGCACCCACGAGGTCGTGACGGGCGTGTGCGTGCGCGCCCGCGGCGAGGTCCGCTCCGGCATCGAGCGCACGGCGGTGACCATGGCGGCGATGACCGAGGACGAGATCGCCTGGTACGCGGCCACCGGCGAGCCCTTCGACAAGGCCGGCGGCTACCACGTGGACGGCCGCGGCAGCCTGTTCATCGAGTCGGTGGAGGGCTCGCCCTCCAACGTGGCCGGCCTGCCGGTGCGGCTGCTCCTGCGCCTGGTGCGCGAGGCCGGCTTGAGCCTCGGGCTCCCCTAGCGTCCCAGCGACAGGCGGTCGGCCAGCGGCCGCGGCAGGCCCGCGGCCAGGATCTTGCGCTGCGTGCGCGTCACCTGGTAGTTCAGGCGGTGGAACGTCACCACCCCGGTGTCGCTGTCGAACATCGCGAACGAGGTCAGCGGGCTGCCGTCCCGCGGCTGGCCCACCGAGCCCGGGTTGATCAGGTAGCGCACGCCCGGCCGCAGCTTGAAGCGGAACGAGGGCGCGACGGTGAGCACGGTCGTGATGGCCTCGGGCGAGAGCGCGAAGATCACCGGGAAGTGGGAGTGGCCGAAGAACGAGACGGGGAACTGCGTGTGGCGGAACACGTTGAGCGCCTCGAGCTCGCCGAAGATGTAGGCGTCCTCGTCGATGGGCGTGCCGTGGCAGATCGCGAACTGGCCGTCCACCTCGACCGGGCCCTGGGGCAGCTTCTTCAGCCACTGCAGGTTCGCGCGGGTGAGCTTCCGGCGCGTCCACATCGCGGCCTCGAGCGCGATCCGGTTGAACAGCTCGCCGTTCTCGAGGCCCGAGCAGACCTTGTCGTGGTTCCCGCGCACGATCACCATCGGCTTGAGCTTGCGCAGCATGTCCACGGTCTGGTTCGGGTCGGCGCCGTAGCCGACCACGTCGCCGAGGACCACCACCTTGTCCCAGGGCTTCCGGCGCACGAAGGACAGGACGGTCCGCAGCGCCTCCTGGTTGGAGTGGATGTCCGAGAGGATCAGGTACCTCATCTCTCGCTCGTCCTCCGGGCCCCCTGCGGCCGGCCGGGGAAAACGGCGTCGGCGATCTCGCGCGCGAGCGCCTCCGGAGGCAGCCGCGCCGCGTCGAAGGCGAAGTCGGCGAGGCGGTAGGACGATTCGCGCGCGGCGGACAGCGCGGCGATTGTCTCACGACTGCCGGCCAGCGGGCGAGAGCCGTCCCGGGGAATGCGCGCGATCACGGTGTCCACGTCGCACCGCAGCCAGACCACGGTGGCGCCGCGCCGCAGCGCCTCGCGGGTGTCGGGCTGCGCGAAGGCGCCGCCGCCCGCGGCCACCACCATGCGCTCCCGGCCGGCCAGCTCGGCCGCGAGCGCCCGCTCCTCGGCCCGGAACGCCGCCTCCCCGCGCTCGCGGAAGAGGTCGGCGACGCGCATGCCGCGGCGCCGCTCGATCTCCTGGTCCATGTCGAGGTGGTCCCAGCCGAGCAGCCCGGCGAGCAGCGGGGCCAGCGTGGTCTTGCCGGACCCCATGATGCCGACGAGCACGATCCGCCGCGGCGCGGGCGGCGCGTCAGCCACGCCGCCCGTTCTCGCAGCCGCGCTCGAGCAGGTCGTAGAACTCCGGGAAGGACACCGAGGCGCACGCCGCGCCCTCGATCTCGGTGGCGCCCCGCGCGGCCAGGGCCGCCACCGCCAGCGCCATCGCGATGCGGTGGTCGCCCAGCGCGGACACCGGCGCGCCGGTCAGGCGCCGGCCGCCGTGGATGGTGAAGCCGTCGTCGCGCTCGTCCACCACCGCGCCCATGCGGCCGAGGCCGTCGGCCAGGGCGGCGATGCGGTCGCTCTCCTTCACCCGCAGCTCGCTCGCCCCGCTGATCGTGAACGTCCCCTTCGCGTGCGCGGCGGCCACCGCCAGCGCGGGGACCTCGTCGATGAGCCCGGGCACGATCTCCGGCGCCACGGTCACGCCCTCCAGGCGCGAGGAGCGCGCCTCGATCCAGCCGACCGGTTCCGGCGTGGACTGTTCGACGCCGGTGCGGATGTTCGCCCCCATCGCCAGCAGCACGTCCACGAAAGCGGTCCGCCGCGGGTTCAGCAGCACGCCCTCGATGCGGACCTCGGAGTCCGGCAGGACCAGCGCCGCGACCACCAGGAAGGCCGCGCTCGAGACGTCGCCGGGCACGGTCAGGTCCACCGCGCGGAGCGTCTCCAGCCGGCGCACGGCCAGCGCGTCGCCGGCGACCTCGACCGGCACCCCGAACAATGGCAACAGACGTTCCGTATGGTCTCGCGAGGGCAGCGGCTCGCGCACCGTCGTCGTTCCCTCCGCCTGCAGCCCGGCCAGGAGGATCGCGGTCTTGACCTGCGCGCTCGGCACGGTGAGGTCCCAGGTGACGCCGCGCAGCCC
>DATBIZ010000269.1:0-4091 GCA_036556645.1 Vicinamibacteria bacterium
GGGTCGTCTCGGAGAGCGAGGAGGGCAACAACACCGCCGCGGCCTATGTCGAGATCGGCCCGGACCTGGCTATCACGTCGTTCTCGGCACCGGCCGTCGGCGGCGCGGGCCTGGCCCTGACCGTGGGAGACACCACGCAGAACACGGGCGGCGGCGCGGCCCCCGCATCGGTCACGCGCTTCCATCTCTCGGCCAACGCGATCCTCGATGCCGGCGATCCGGTCCTGGGCGGGCGCGCCGTGCCCGCGCGCGCGCCCGGAGCGGCCAGCTCCGGGTCCACGACCGTGACGCTGCCCGCGGCGACGGCGGTCGGCGCCTACTACGTGCTCGCGCGCGCCGACCGCGACGGGACCGTCGCCGAGACCAGCGAGGCCAACAACACGACCTGGAGCTACGTGTACGTCGGCCCCGACCTCGTCGTGTCGAGCATCGCCGCTCCGGCCGCGGCGGGAGCGGGCGGGACGTTCGTGCTCACCGAGACCACGCGGAACGCGGGCGGCGGGGCGGCGGCCGCGTCCACGACGCGCTACTTCCTGTCCGCGAACGCGCTGGTGGACGGCGCCGACACGCCCCTGGGCAGCCGAGCGGCGCCGGCGCTCGGCCCCGGCGCGGCGAGCGCCGCGTCCACGAGCCTGACCCTCCCGGCCGGGACGGCCGCGGGCGGCTACTACGTGCTGGCCCAGGCCGACGGCGCATTCGCGGTAGCCGAGACGCAGGAGTCCAACAACGTCGCCTACGCGTTCGTCCAGGTCGGCGCCGACCTGGCCGTCTCCCCGTTCGCGGCGCCCGGCACCGCGGGCGCGGGCGCCTCGATCACCGTGAGCGAGACCACGCGCAACCAGGGCGCGGGCAACGCCCCCGCGTCGGTCACGCGTTTCTGGCTGTCCGCGAATGCGCTGGTGGACGGCGCCGACGTCCTGCTCGGCAGCCGGCCCGTCGGCGCGCTGGCCGGGGGTGCGAGCAGCTCCGCAGGGACGTCGCTGACCGTGCCGGCCGGGACCGCGGCCGGCCTCCATTACCTGCTCGCGCAGGCGGACGCGGAGAGCGTGGTTCCGGAGACGCAGGAGAGCAACAACGTCGCCTGGTCGGCGCTGTGGGTCGGGCCGGACCTCGTGATCTCGACCGCCGCGGTGCCGGCGGTGGCGGGCGCGGGCACGCCCCTGATCGTGAGCGAGACCGTGCGAAACCAGGGCGGCGGCGCGGCCGGCGCTTCGACCGTGCGTTTCCACCTGTCGGCGGACGCGGTCGTGGACGCGGGCGACGCGTTGCTCGGCGCGCGCGCGGTGCCCGCCCTGGCGCCGGGCGCGTCGAGCCCGGCGTCCACCAGCCTGACGGTTCCGCCGTCGGTGGCGCCGGGGTCGTATTACCTGCTGATCCAGGTGGACGCCACGGCCGTGGTGGCGGAGACGCAGGAAGGCAACAACCTCTTCTACGGGTCCCTGCAGGTCGGGCCCGACCTGGTGGTCTCCGCGTTCAGCGCTCCGGGGACCGCGGCCGCCGGCGCGACGATCGTCGTCGGCGACACGACCGCGAACCCGGGGAGCGGGCCGGCCGGCGCGTCCACGACCCGCTTCTTCCTCTCGGTCAACGCGGCGCTCGACGCGGCCGACACGTTCCTCGGCGGCCGCTCGGTCCCCGCCCTCGCGCCGGGCGCGGCGAGCGCGGCGTCCACGAGCCTCGTCCTGCCCCCGACGATCGCGCCGGGGGCGTACTACCTGCTGGCCCAGGCCGACGCGGCGGGCGTTGTCCCCGAGACCCAGGAGGGCAACAACGTCCGCTACGCGTACGTGCAGTTCGGGCCGGACCTCGTCCTGTCGGGGCTCACGGTGCCGCCCTACGCGGGCGCCGGCGGGACGCTGACGATCACCGACAGCACGCGCAACCAGGGCGGCGCGCCCGCCGGGGCGTCGAGCACGCGCCACTACCTCTCGACCAACGCGTGGCTCGACGCGGCGGACGTGCCGCTCGGCGCGCGCGCGGTGCCGGCGCTCTCCGCGGGCGCGTCCAGCACGGGCTCCACGACGGTGGCGATCCCCGCCGGGATCGCGCCGGCCCTGTACTACGTCGTCAGCCAGGCCGACGGAGACGCGGCGGTGCCCGAGATCCACGAGGCGAACAACACCTACCCGGCGACCGTGTGGATCGGTCCGGACCTCGCGGTCGCGGTGTCGGTGCCCCCGTTCGCGGCGGCCGGCGCGAGCGTCACCGTGACCGACACGACGAGGAATGCCGGCGGGGGCGCCGCGGACGGCTCGACCACGCGGTTCTACCTCTCCGGCGACGCGTGGCTCGACGCGGCCGACGTCCTGCTCGGCGGACGGACGGTGGCCGGCCTCGGCGCGGGCGCCTCCAGCACCGCCTCCACCGCGCTGACCATCCCGCCCGAGACGCGCGCGGGCTTCCATTACCTGCTCGCGAAGGCGGACGGCGCCGCCGAGGTCGCCGAGACGCAGGAGGCCAACAACACGAGCTACGCCGCGCTCCAGGTCGGTCCGGACCTGGTGGTCAGCGCGCTCGCCGCGCCTTTGAGCGTGGTGCGCGGGGCCACGATCACGGTGACGGACACCACGACGAACCAGGGGGCCGGTCCGGCCGCCGCGACGAGCACGCGGTTCTACCTGTCCACCAACGCGATCGTGGACCCGGCGGATGCGGCCCTCGGCGCGCGCGCCGTGGCCGACCTCGCGAACGGCGCGAGCAGCAGCGCGGCCACGGCGGTGGTGATCCCGGCGGCGACCGCGCCCGGCTACTACTACGTGCTGGCGCGGGCCGACGGCGACGACGCGGTGCCGGAGACCAACGACGGAAACAACACGCGGTACTGGTACCTGCAGGTCACTCCGTAGCCGCCCGTCCGCGCGTCGTGCCCTTCACATTTGACCGGCGGCCACGGCGCCACTACGGTCGGATGCGATGGCGTCCTCGCGTGCGCACGCAGACCCACGCTCGGAGTACGCGTCGCGGCTGGCCACGCGGCGCGCGGTGGCGGACCGGTACGTGCGGGTGGATCGGGCGCTGTCCGCGGTGCGGATCGCGCTGGCCGTCGCGTTCTTCGTCCTCTGGTGGCTGACCCTGGGGCCGCGCGGGATCACGCCACGGTGGCTGCTGCTCCCCGCCGCGCTGTTCGTGGCGGTGGCCGTCGCCCACGAGTGGGTCGCGCGCCGCCGCCGCACCGCCGACCGCGCCGTGGCCTTCTACGAGCGCGGCCTGGCGCGCCTCGAGGAGCGTTGGGCCGGCGCGGGCGACGGCGGGAGCCGGTACCTCGACGAGACCCATCCGTACGCGGCCGACCTCGACCTGTTCGGGCGCGCGTCGCTTTTCGAGCGGCTCTGCACGGCGCGCACCCGCGGCGGTCAGGACGCGCTCGCCCGGTGGCTCTGCGCGCCCGCCTCGCGCGAGGAGGCGCTGGCCCGCCAGTCGGCGGTCGCGGAGCTGGCGCCGCGGCTCGACCTCCGCGAGGAGCTCGCGCTGGCCGGCGAGGACGTGCAGTCCGGGACGGACCCCGAGGCGCTCGTCCGATGGTGCACGGCGCCGCCGGTGGCGTTCCCTCGCCACGCCCGCGCGATCACGGCCGCGTTCGCGGCGCTGAACGTGCTGGCCGCCGCGGCCTGGGCCCTCGGCGCCGGCGGGCACGCGCTCGTGCTGGCGCTGGCCCTGTCCGGCGCGTGGGCCGGCCGGCTGAGCGCGAACGTGCAGCGCACGATCGGCTCGGGCGACCGGCCCGGACGAGACCTGATGCTGCTGGCCCTCGTCCTCTCCCGCCTCGAGCGCGAGCCCTTCGAAGCGCCGCTGCTGGCCGCGCTGCGCCGCCGGCTCGACACGGAGGGGCTGCCGCCCTCGCGCCAGCTCCGCCGCCTGGCGCGGCTCCACGACCTGCTCGAGTCGCGCCGGAACCAGCTCTTCGTGCCGATCGCGCTGCCGCTCCTCTGGACGACACAGATCGCGCTGGCGATCGAGGCCTGGCGGCGCCGCGTCGGGCCGGCCGTGGTGCACTGGCTCTCCGCGGTGAGCGAGATCGAAGCGCTCTCGTCGCTGGCCGGCTACGCGTACGAGCGTCCGGAGGACCCGTTCCCGGAGATCGTCGAGGACGG
>DATBIZ010000270.1:0-6880 GCA_036556645.1 Vicinamibacteria bacterium
GCAGGCTGAAGAAGGCGAGCCAGGCCAGCGGCGGACCGAGCAGCCACAGGGCCAGCTCGCGGCGGGGCGGCCCGGCCGCCTGCGCGAGCAGGGCCCAGGCCAGCAGCGCGAACAGCGCGAGCGGCGTCTTGAGCAGCACCATCAGCGGGAACGCCTCCCAGCGGCCGTCGTGGTTGATCTCGCCCAGGAGGTAGTTGTTGCCGCGGCCCACGTTCGGGTTCTCCTGCACGACGTACGACTGGTCGAGGGTCCAGAGGAGGATGCGCGGGAGCAGCAGGGGGACGCGCACGTGCTGGAGCCCCTGCAGGGTGCGGCTGCGCCATTCCAGCTCGGCGGCCGGCGTGAACGTGCCGTCGAACTGGTAGCCCGCGTTGACGAGCACGACCACGACGAGCCCGAAAGCCACGGCGAGCCCGGCGCCGCGCGCCGCGCCGCGGGCGGAGGGGCGGAGCGGGCGGCGGTCGAGGACCGCCTGCCCGAGGAGCAACCCGGCCATCACGGGGAAGAGGAGCACGCTGGTGATCTTCGAGAGGATGGCGGCCGCGGTGGCGGCGGCCACCCCGAGGAACGTGCCGACGTGCCACCGCCGGGCGAGCCGCCAGAGCAGGAAGACGGCCAGCGTGGTGAACAGCGCCGCCTGCACGTCGCTGGTCACCTGCTTGCCGTGGCCGAGCAGGTTCGGGTTGAGCACGCAGAGCCACAGCGCGCACACCGCCGGTGCGAAGCCGAAGAGGGTGCGCGCCCAGGCGAACACGACCGCACCCAGCGCCAGCGCGAAGACGATGGTTGCGGCGCGCGCGTGCAGGCGGGTGAGGTCGCTGCGGTTCACGAACTGCACCCGGCACTGCCGGTGGATGCAGCCGAGCGCGTTGAGCGCCAGCACCGGCATGCGCTGGCCGTGCGGGATCGCCTGGGGGCCCTCGCGCAGGTACTTGCGGCCGTAGGCCAGGTTGTCGAGCTCGTCGTAGACGAGCCGTTTGTGCCGCGCGGCGTCGAGCATCAGCGCGGCCATGGCCGAGAGCAGGAGCGCGGGGGCGAGCAGGCGAACCGCGCGGCGGCGCGCGTCCATCGCCCGAACGGCTACCCGTGACGCAGCGCGCGCAGGAGTGCCGCGGCGAGGGCCGGCTCCTCCTCGTCGCGCACGGTCCGCAGGTCGAGCACCAGGCGGTCGTCGGCCACCCGCGCCACCACCGGCGGCGTTCCCGCCCTCAGCACGGCCGCCAGGTGCGCGGCGGGGCGGGCCGGGTGGGCGAGCGTCAGCAGCGTGGTGGGCACCTCGGCGCCGGGTGCGGCGCCGCCTCCCGCGGCCGAGCTGCCGGCCACGAGCGCGAGGTCGAGCCCGGGCACCTCCACGGCCAGCGCCTGGCCCAGCGCCGCCGCCCGCCGGCGCACCTCCTCCGGCGCCAGCGACAGCATGCGCAGCGTGGGCACCGTCTGCGCGGCGCGACCCGCCTCGTGCTCGCGCAGCACCACGTCGAGCGCGGCGATGGTCATCTTGTCCACGCGCAGCGCGCGGTAGAGCGGGTTGCGCCGCAGGGCGTCCACCGCCTGCCGGCGTCCGGCCACCAGGCCGGCCTGGGGCCCGCCGAGCAGCTTGTCGCCGCTGAACGTGACCAGGTCCGCGCCGGCGCGCAGGCTCGCCGCCACCGTCGTCTCGTCGAGGCCGGGCAGCGGAGCGAGCGCGCCGCTGCCGAGGTCCTCCACCAGGGCGATCCCGCGCGCCTGGGCCAGGGCGGAGAGCTCCGCGGTCGAGCACGAGGCGGTGTAGCCCACGATGCGGAAGTTGCTCGGGTGCACCTTCAGGATCAGCGCGGTGTCCGGACCGATCGCGGCAGCGTAGTCGCCGAGCCGCGTGCGGTTCGTGGTGCCGACCTCGCGCAGCCGGGCGCCGCCCTTGCGCAGCACGTCGGGGATGCGGAACGAGCCGCCGATCTCCACCAGCTCGCCGCGGCTGACCACCACCTCGCGGTCCTCGGCCAGGCTGTTCACGGCGAGCAGCACGGCGGCCGCGTTGTTGTTGACGACCACCGCGGCCTCGGCGTCGAGCAGCGCGCGGAGCCTCACCTCCGCGTGCGACTCGCGCGAGCCGCGCTCGCCGGACTCGAGGTCCAGCTCGAGGTTCGAGTAGGAGGACGCGATCTCCGCCACGCGCGCGGCCGCGGCGGCGCCCAGCGGCGCACGGCCGAGGTTGGTGTGGATCACGACGCCGGTCGCGTTGATCACCGGCACCAGCGAACAGGCCGCCGCCCGCTCCAGCGCCGCGGCCAGCCGCGGCGCCAGGCCGCCGGCCGGCAGCGCGGCTCCGTCACCCGCCTTGGCCCGTTCCCGCGCGCTCTGGAGCAGCAGGCGCACGTGCCGCAACACCATCGCCCGGCCGTAGCGCGCCTGCAGGGCCTCGACGGCCTCCTCGCGGAGCACCTCGTCCACCGAGGGCAGCCGCCGCCGCAAGTCGGTGTCGGAGCGCGACATGCGGATCACTATACACGCCTCGCTCAGCGGGCGAGCGCGGCCGCGAAGTGCTTCTCGTACCACGCCGCGCTCCGGTCCATCAGGTCCACCACGTGGCCCGGCTCGCTCAGCCCGTGGCCCTCGCGGGGGTAGCGCACCATCACCGCTTCGACCCCGACGTCCCGCAGCGCGATGTAGAACTGCTCCGACTCGGCGATCGGCACGTCGTTGTCGTTCTCGCCGTGGACGAGCAGGGTGGGCGTCTTCACCTTCGCGACGTGCTTGAGCGCCGAGCGCTCCCAGAGCACGTCCATCAGGTTTCCCTCGTGCGGCCTGGCGCCCCATTCCATCTGCTCGTACATGTTGTAGTAGGTCATGTAGTTGTAGCTGAGGTTGTTCACGATCGGCGCGAGGGGGATCGCGGCCTTGAACAGCGCGGTCTGCGTGATCAGCCAGCAGGTGAGCTGGCCGCCGTAGCTGCCGCCCTCGACGCCGACGCGCCGCGGGTCGATCCAGGGGTTTCGCCGCAGCGCGGCGGAGACCCCGTAGAGCACGTCCTGCGCCTCGTCGCCGTTCTGGTCGCGGAAGACCGCGTCCGCGAACGCCTGTCCATAGCCGGTGGAGCCGCGGTAGTTCACCTGCAGCGTGGCCCACCCGCGGTGGGCGTAGTACTGCGACTTGAACGTGAACTGCGGCCCCTGCTGCCCGTGAGGCCCGCCGTGGATCATCACGATCAGCGGATGCCGGGTGCCCTCGGCCAGGCCGACCGGCCGGGTGAGGAAGGCCTCGATCTCGTGCTTGAAGTCGTTGCTCACGAACGTGAACGTGTCCACCGCCGCCACCTCGACGCCCGCGAGCACCTCCGCGTTGAGGTCGGTGAGGGCTCGCGCGCGGCCGGAGGCGTCGCGCAGGTGGAGCTGCGCCATGTCCGCGCGCCCGGTGAACGCGTAGGCGACCGCGCCGTCGCGCCCGACCGAGAAGTCCCCGACGCGGCCGTCGTCGGCGACCAGCGCCTGCGGCGCGCCGGCGAGGGGCAGGCGGATGAGCCGCACGTGGCCGCGCTCCTGCACGGTCGTGTAGACCGCGGCGCCGTCGCCCGACCACTGCGCCGCGCCCTGGCGGTTGTCCACGGCCGCGCCCAGCTCCCGCCGGCCGCTGCCGTCGGCCGCGACCAGCCAGACGTGGTTGTCCTCCATCGTGGTCTCGAGGTCGGTCAGCCCCCGGCGCGTGCCCAGGAAGGCGATCGTCCGGCCGTCCGGCGACCACCGCGGCTGGTACTCCGCGCTCTCGGTGGCGGTGAGCCGCCGGATGCGGCCGTCCTCGACCCGCAGCGCGAACAGGTCGGGGTTGTAGAACAGGTCCGGGTCCTGCTCGCGGTTGCTCACGAAGGCGATCTCGCGCCCGTCGGGCGAGAAGTCGATCGAGTGCTCCTCCAAGTCGCCCGAGGTCAGCGCCCGCGGCTCTCCGCCCGCGGCGTCCACGATGAAGATGTGCCGGCGCCGGTTGTCGTTGAAGCGCGTCAGGCCTTCGTCCGCGTCCGGCTTGTAGAGGTACCGCGTGATCACCACCGGGTCGCCGCTGGCCGCCGCGGTCTCCGGTCCCGGCGTCGCGGACACGAAGGCGATCCGGCGCCCGTCCGGCGACCAGGCGATCGAGCGCCCCTCGAAGGTCAGCGGGCTGTTCGTGCTCGTCATCTCGGCCAGGAAGCGCAGCCCGCCGCCGTCGGGCCGCGAGACCACGAGGCCGCGCCGGCCCTGCACCGCGCCGCGGAACGCGATCAGCGTCCCGTCCGGCGACCACTCGGGAGAGGAGCCGGACTCGTCGCCGCCGAGGCGCACGCTGCGGCCGTCGGCCGGCGTCAGGACGAAGAGCCGGCGCCCGGGCCGCCCCGCGCCGTCGTGCGTGGTCACCACGTAGGCGATGCGCGCGCCGTCGGGGGAGAGCCGCACGTCCGCGACCGCGCGCATCCGCCGGAAGTCGCCGCTCTCCAGGCGGCGGCCCGCCGCGCCCGCGGGCCCCGGCAGGGCCAGGCACGCCGCCACGAACGCCCAAGCTCGCATCCGACGCCTCCGCTTCGGTGGTGGGTTCGGCCGGGAAGTCGCGAATGCTAGCATGGGCATCCGTGTCCACCCCCGGCGTCCAGGCCCCGGTCGCGCTGCGCTGCCGCGGCCTCGTGAAGCGCTACGGCGACGTCGTCGCCGTGGCGGGCCTGGACCTGGACGTCCGCCGCGGCGAGTGCTTCGGGATGCTCGGCCCGAACGGCGCCGGCAAGACCACGACCGTCGAGATGTTCGAGGGCCTGCGCCCGCCCGACGAGGGCGAGCTGGAGGTGCTGGGCCAGCGCTGGGAGGGTGACGGTCTCGCCCTGCGCTCGCGGCTCGGCATCCAGCTCCAGGAGACGAAGTTCCAGGACAAGCTGCGCGTGCGCGAGGTGATCCAGCTCTTCCGCAGCTTCTATCCGCAAGGCCTGACGGTGGGGGAGGCGCTGGCGCTGGTCGAGCTGCAGGAGAAGGCGGCGGCCTACGTCCGCACGCTGTCGGGCGGCCAGAAGCAGCGCCTGTCGCTGGCCTGCGCCCTGGTCGGCAACCCCGAGCTCCTGTTCCTGGACGAGCCGACCACCGGTCTCGACCCGCAGTCCCGGCGCCAGAGCTGGGAGATCGTCGAGAGCTTCAAGGCGCGCGGCCGCACCGTGCTGCTCACCACCCACTACATGGAGGAGGCGTCACGGCTGTGCGACCGCGTGGCGATCGTGGACCACGGGAAGGTGATCGCGCTCGGCACGCCGCGCGAGCTGATCGCCTCGCTCGGCGCGGAGCACGTGGTGGAGTTCGCGGTGGACGGCAGCGCGGCGCCCTCGCCCGAGATGCTGGGCGCGCTGCCCAGCGTGGAGCGGGTGGCGACCGAGAACGGGAACTGGCGGCTCACCGTGCGCGAGGTGCACCGGGCGGTGCCGGCGCTGCTGAGCGCGCTGGCCGAGCGCGGCGCGCAGCCCACCCACCTCACCACCCACCACGCCACGCTGGAGGACGTGTTCATGTCGCTCACCGGACGGAGGCTGCGCGATGGCTGATCCCGGGGAGCGGGTGCGCCCGCCGCTGGTGGAGCTGACGCTCGCCCGCGTGCGGGAGCTGACCCGCGAGCCCGAGGCGATCTTCTGGGTGTTCGTGTTCCCGATCCTGCTCACCGCCATCCTGGGTTTGGCCTTCCGCAGCCGGCCGCCGGACGCGCTTCCGGTGGCGGTGGTCGAGGGGCCGCGCACGCCGGCGCGCCTCGACGCGCTGAAGCAGGCGCCGGAGCTGAAGCCGGCCGCCATGGCCGAGGCCGACGCCCGCCACGCCCTGGCGCGCGGCCGCGTGGTGCTGGTGATCTCCGCCGCGGATCCGCCCGAATACGCCTACGACCCCACGCAGCCGGAGAGCCGGGCCGCGCGGCTGGCGGTGGATGCCGCGCTGCAGCGCGCCGCCGGCCGCGCCGACGCCTTCACGCCCCGGACGTCCGAGCTGACCGAGCCGGGCGCGCGGTACGTGGACTTCCTGGTGCCGGGGCTCCTGGGCATGAACGTGATGGGCACCGGCATGTGGGGCATCGGCTTCTCCCTGGTCGTGGCCCGCAACGGCAACCTGCTCAAGCGGCTCGTGGCGGCGCCGGTGCGGCGCTCGCACCTGCTGGCCGCGCAGATCGGCGCGCGGCTGCTCTTCCTGGTCCCCGAGGCGGGCGCGTTGCTGCTCTTCGCCCACTTCGCGCTCGGCGTGCCGCTGCGCGGGTCGGTCCTGCTGCTGACCGGGGTCGCGCTGCTGGGCGCCCTGGCCTTCAGCGGCCTGGGCCTGCTCACGGCGGCGCGTCCCCGCACGATCGAGGGCGTCTCCGGGCTGATGAACATGGTCATGGTGCCGATGTGGATCTTCTCGGGGATCTTCTTCTCGACCGAGCGCTTCCCCGCGGCCGCGCAGCCGTTCGTGCAGGCGCTGCCCCTGACCGCCCTCAACGACGCCCTGCGCGCGGTGATGCTCGAAGGCGCCGGTGTCGGCCCGCTGCTGCCCGAGCTGGCCCTGCTCGCGCTGTGGGGCGCGGTGAGCTTCGCGATCGCGCTCAAGGCGTTCCGCTGGCAGTAGCGCCGGAGGGTCGGTTCCGCATTGGTTCCGCACCTGTACCGTTCCGGTTCCGTTCCGATTCGTTACCGTTACCGTTCCGTTCGAACCGGAACGGAACGGAGCCGGTACCGGGACGGAGACCGAATCGGAACGGAGTCGGTACCCAGGACGGATCAACACCGCGCGTTGACCTTTCCCCGGCGCTCGCCTATCCTCGCCCGCACGCGGATGGGGAACCGCACATGACCCGCGAGCGGGCGAAGACCTTCGCCGACCGCCTTCCGCCGGTGCCGACCGCGGAGGAAGACGACCTCGCGCAGCTCCCGGACGAGATGGTGGAC
>DATBIZ010000271.1:0-4442 GCA_036556645.1 Vicinamibacteria bacterium
GGGCACCGCGACCGCGCTCGCGGTGCCCGGCCAGGTGATGTCGGACCTGCTCGAGGCCTCCGCGGTGGTGCCCGTGCCCGCGCGCCGCATCGAGAACCCGGACGCCGTGCAGCTCCTGCGCGTGCGGCTGACCGGCTTCGAGGCGCGTGGCGCAGACCTGCAGGGCGCCGGTCAGAAGGTCTCGGGCGACGTGTTCGAGGTGGTGGACCCGCGCACGCTGCGGCGCGGACCCCGCGATCCCGACGCCTCGCGGTACCTGCGGCCCGAGCCGTTCCTGGAGAGCGACGCGCCGGAGATCGTGGCCGAAGCGCAGCGGGTGACGGGCGCGCTCAAGGGGGCGCGGGCGCGCGCCGAGCGGCTGGTACGCCACGTGAACGACCTGCTGGAGAAGAAGCCGACCGTGAGCCTGCCCTCCGCGCGCGAGGTGCTGCGCACGCGCGTGGGAGACTGCAACGAGCACACCGCCCTCTACGTCGCCCTCGCGCGCGCGGCCGGCGTGCCCGCGCGCATCGCGGTCGGGCTCGTGCACCTGCACGGCGCCTTCTACTACCACGCATGGCCCGAGGTGTACCTCGCGGACGGCGAGCGCGGGCTGTGGCTGCCGGTGGATCCCACCCTGAACCAGTTCCCGGCCGACGCCACCCACATCCGCCTCGCCCGCGGCGGGCTGGACCGCCAGGCGGCCCTGCTCGGCGTGATCGGCCGCGCGCGCATGCAGGTGCTCGAGCTGAAGCTGGTGGAGGGCTCCGCGCCCATGCTGGTGGGGCGAGCGGCGCCCGACACGCGCCCGCTGGACCTGCCCATTCCCCGCCGCGAGGCGGGCGCCGGGAGCTGCTGGCGGAGACCATGATCGAGATCCAGGACCTGGTGAAGAAGTACGGCGCGTTCACCGCGGTGGACGGCGTGAGCCTCGAGGTGGAGGCGGGCGAGATCCACGGCTTCCTCGGCCCCAACGGCGCCGGCAAGACCACCACGATCCGCATCGTGGCCGGCCTCCTCAAGCCGACCTCGGGGCGCGTGCGCATCGGCGGGCACGACCTCGCGCGCGAGCCCGAGGTGGCCAAGGCCTCGCTCGGCTTCATCCCGGACCGCCCGTTCCTCTACGAGAAGCTGACCGCGGGGGAGTTCCTGCGCTTCCACGGCGGCCTCTACGGCATCGACGGGAACGGCATCGCGCGGCGCGTGGGCGAGATGCTGGAGATGTTCGAGCTGACGCGCTGGGAGGACGAGCTGGTCGAGAGCTTCTCGCACGGGATGAAGCAGCGGCTGGTGATGTGCGCGGCCTTCCTGCACCGGCCGCGCGCGGTGGTCGTGGACGAGCCGATGGTCGGCCTCGACCCGCGCGGCGCCCGGCTGATCAAGCAGGTCTTCCGGGCCATGAGCGAGCAGGGCGTGGCCATCCTGATGAGCACGCACACCCTGGAGGTCGCCGAGGAGATGTGCGACCGGATCAGCATCATCCAGAAGGGGCGCATCATCGCCCGCGGCACGGTGGCGGAGCTGCACGCCATGACCGGCGACGAGGAGCTGACGCCGGTGTTCCTGAAGCTGACCGGGGGCGGCGCGCTCCAGGAGATCGATGAGCTCCTCTGAGCTGCCCTTTCCCTTCCTGCTGCGGCCGGCCTGGCACGCCGCGCGCAACCGCGCCCGCCAGCGCGAGAAGGGCGACCTGGCCCGCGCCGCGGTGTTCGGCTCCGTGGGCCTGGGGGTGTGCGGCGCGCTGTTCGCGCTGTTCTTCTGGCTGACCTGGCAGCTCCTCGGCTACGCGGAGCTGGGCGACTACCTCGTGCGGCTCGGCCTGACCTGGCTGTTCCTGACCTTCCTGTCCTTCCTGGCCTTCAGCGGCGTGGTGACCGCGCTCTCCACGTTCTTCCTCTCCGAGGACCTCCGCCTGCTCGTGTCGGCCCCCGTGCGGTCCGACCGGCTCTTCTACTCGCGCTTCACGCGGACGGTGCTGCAGGCCTCGTGGATGGTGGCGACGTTCCTGCTGCCGGTGCTCCTCGGCGTGGGCCTGGCCCGCTGCGCCGGTCCGGTGTACTGGATCGCGGCCGCCCTGACCGTGGTGCCGTTCGCGGTGATCCCGGTCGCGCTCGGCTGCCTGGTCACGCTGGGCCTGGTCAGCGTCTTCCCCGCCCGCCGGGCGCGCGACGTGCTGATGCTGATGGGCGTGCTCTTCGCGGTGGTGCTGGTGCTGATGCTGCGCTTCCTCCAGCCCGAGCGCCTGCTCCGCGTCGAGTCGCTGCCCGACGTGACCGCGTTCTTCACCACGCTGCAGTCGCCGATCACGCCGCTGCTCCCCTCGTTCTGGGCGGGCGAGGTGCTCGTCGCCGCGCTGCAGGGAGGCGTGGACTGGCTGCACGCCGGCGCGCTCTGGACCACGGCGCTGGCGCTCACCGTGCTCGCACGCGCGGCGTACGGCCGCTACTACTTCGCGGCCTGGAGCAAGGCCCAGGAGGCCCGCAAGGCCCGCTTCACGCGGCTGCGCGTGATCGAGCGCCTGTCGGCGGGGCTACCCGTCTCGCCGGCGGCCAGGCACCTGCTCCTCAAGGACCTGAAGGTGTTCCTGCGCGACACCACGCAGTGGTCGCAGCTCCTGCTCCTGGTCGCGCTGATGATGGTGTACCTCTACAACTTCCGCGTGCTCGACCTGGACCGCATCCCCTACATGAGCGGCGTGGTCAAGAACGCCTACGCGTTCGTGAACCTGGCCATGGGCGCCTTCGTCCTGTCCGCGGTCGCCGTGCGCTTCGTGTTCCCGGCGGTGTCGGCGGAAGGCGCCGCCTTCTGGATCGTCCGGTCCTCGCCGGTGTCCATGCGGGCCTTCCTCTGGTCCAAGTTCTGGACGGGCCTGGTGCCCGTGCTCGTGCTGGCGGAGCTGCTCACGCTCGTCTCGAACGAGTTCCTGGGCGCGGAGCCGGCGCTCAAGTGGCTGGCCGCGATCGCGATCTTCTGCATGAGCTTCGCGCTGGTCGGCCTGGCCGCCGGGCTCGGCGCGCGCTACCCGCGTTTCCACGCCGAGAACGTCACCCAGGTGGCGGGCTCCTACGGCGGGATCGCCTACATGATCCTGGCCGTGCTGTTCATCCTGGTGGAGACCGCGCTCCTGGCCTGGCCGGCGTCGGTCTTCATGTGGCACCGCTTCCACGGCCTGCCCCTCTCGGAGCGGCGGCTCACCCTGATGGGGCTGAGCCTGGCCTTGGCGTTCGCGCTCAGCCTGATCACGTTCTGGTGGCCGATGCGGCGGGGCGTGAAGGCGCTCGAGGACCTGGGCGGCGCGCCGGCTTGAACGCGGCGCCGCCGCACCGCATACTGGCCTTTCGCGCATGCTGCTGAAGGCCGACTTCCACATCCACACCCGCGAGGACCCGCACGACTTCATCCGCTACACGGCGGTGGAGCTGCTGCAGGAGGCCTCGCGCCAGGGGTTCCAGGTCCTGGCCCTCACCTGCCACAACAAGCGGATCCACAGCGAGGAGCTGCGGCGGCGCGCGGCGGACCTGGGCATCCTGCTGATCCCCGGGGTGGAGGCCGCGATCGAAGGCAAGCACACGCTGCTCCTCGACATGCCGTACAGCCGGCTCAAGGTGCGCACCTTCGCCCACGTGCGGGCGCTCAAGCGCGAGGGCGGCCTGGTGATCGCGCCGCACCCGTTCTTCCCCGCCCCCAAGTGCCTGGGCAGCAAGCTCCGGGAGAACCTGGACCTGTTCGACGCGATCGAGTTCTCGCACTTCTACACCCGCACGGTGGACTTCAACCGGCGCGCGGTCGAATACGCGCGCCGGATGGACCTGCCGCTGGTGGGCACCTCCGACTGCCATCGCCTCTGGCAGCTCGGCACCACCTACACCCTGGTGGACGCGGAGGCGAAGACGGTGCCCGCGGTGCTCGCGGCCATCCGCGCCGGCCGCGTCCGCGTGGTCACCGCCCCCTTGCGGCCGCTGGGCCGCCTGCGGGGCCACGTACGCGGGATCGGGCGCGACCTGCGCCGCGCCGCGCTCTCGCTCGCCTCCGCGCCGTGAAGCGCAACCCGACGCGCCCGGTGCGCGTGGGCACCGTCACCCTCGGCGGCGGCCACGCGGTGGCCGTGCAGAGCATGTGCGCGACGCGCACCCAGGACGTGGACGCGACCGTCGAGCAGGCGGAGGCGATCCGCGCCGCCGGCGGCGACCTGGTGCGGGTGGCGGTGGACGGCCCGAAGGACGTCGAGGCACTGGCCGAGATCCGCCGCCAGACGAGCGCCAACCTCGTCGTCGACCTGCAGGAGAACTATCGCCTGGCCGCCCGTGTGGCCCCCCACGTCGACAAGGTCCGCTACAACCCCGGCCACCTCTACCATCACGAGACCGGGAAGCCCTGGCGCGAGAAGGTCGCGTACCTGGCCGCCGTCGCCGACGAGCATGACTGCGCTATCCGCGTGGGCGTGAACGCCGGATCGGTCGACC
>DATBIZ010000272.1:0-4385 GCA_036556645.1 Vicinamibacteria bacterium
CAGCGGCGCCGAGGTGGCGCCGTAGTTCTTCCGCCAGTCTGCCATCTCGGTGTCCCACAGCAGCGCGCCGGTCGCCCGGTCGAGCGCGATCAGGTGCGCATGCGTGGTGACCATGAACACGCGGCCGCCGGCCACGGCCACGCCGCGGTTGATGCCGCCGCCGGCGTCGCCGGGGATGTCCTTCTGGCGGGGGCGCCGGTACTGCCAGAGGAGCCGGCCGCTGCCGGCGTCGAGCGCGTGGCACTCGTTGCCGGTGGTCACGTACATCACCCCGTCCACGACCACCGGCGTCACCTGCAGGCGGGACGTCGCGCCGAGCGAATACGTCCAGCGCGGGGCCAGGCGGGCGACGTTGTCCTTCGTGATCTGGTCGAGGGTGGTGAAGCGGTTTCCGGAGTAGTGGCCGTGGTAGGTCGGCCAGTCCACGTCGCTGGTCACGCGGCGGTAGGTGTCGCCGGTCCGGCGCAGCAGGTGCAGGCGGCGGTCGTCGGCGAGCAGCTGCACGTCGTGCGCGGTCTCGTTCACGAGCACGCCGCTCAGTCGTCCGCCGTCGGCCAGCCTCAGGTCCACGCGCTTCGGCGGCGTGACGTCGTCCGAGCGCAAGGTGCGCAGGTAGGCGACGAGCGCGCGGGTGTCCTCGGCCGCGATCGGGAACGGCGGCATGCCGGCGGCGGGCAGGCCGGCGTGGATCAGGTGCGCAAGGTCGTCGTCGTTGCGCGCGGACAGGCGGCCGACGATGGCGGGGCCCATCTCGCCGCCGTTGCCGTCGCCGCCGTGGCAGCGGGCGCACAGCGTCTCGAAGTGGCGCTTGCCGGCGGCGAGGTCCGGGGCGAGCGACTGCGCGGCCAGCGGCGTCGTCGCCAGCAGCGACGCGGCGGCGGCCGCCGCCAGCAAGCGCGGGGTCATTCCAGCCTGAGGGTGCCGAACGCCTCCGGCGTGTGGAACGACTCGTTCTTCACCGGCTGCCAGTTCACGTGCTTGCGCGGGGCGGGGCCCTGGATGCGGTAGAGGTTGACCCGCATCTCCAGGCCGGCCTTCGGCGCGCGCTTGTCCACCGATTTCATCGGGATGCGCATCTCGCCGTGCCAGGTCTTGCCTTCCGCGTCCACGCGGGCCTTCACCTCGAACCCCGAGTTCCAGCTCACGTCGTGCCGCGGCGGCTGCGCGCCGCGGTCGATGAAGAGGTCCACCCACTCGCCCTGCGGCGAGACCTGGTATTCGGTGTAGCGCTTGATGTTCCCGAAGTCGGTGCCGATGAACACCTCGGCCACGTCCCATTCCCAGAGCTTGTTCGTCTCCGTCGTCGTGGAAGGGTTCGGGCGCAGGTTGAGCTGCTCGTAGGGGCAGGTGAACAGGAAATAGAGGTTGCCGTCCGTCCATCGGGAGCGGATCTCGGTGCGGTGGCCGGGGACGGGCTGGCCCTGGCGGTCCCGGTCGGCCACCACGGGTTTCGCGTCCTTCCAGGCGGCGGCGCCAGGGTCCGCGGTCAGCGCGAAGTCGGCGGGGGCGCGGCGGCTGACGAACACGCGGTCATCGGGCATCGGCGCACCTCCGGCGGAGGGGGGCAGGGCGGCGAGGGCGGACAGCAGCACGCCGAGGGCGCGGTTCATGGGCGGTCCTTTCGGGTGGGGTGTTGTACCACAGGGCGCGCTCGGTGACCGAAACGCCGACCGGTTTATTAGATTCGGAGTCGTCGTGCCGGAACATCCAGCTCCGGTGCCGGGCGCACAACGTGTACGAGGCCGAGGTGTTGTATGCGGCGAGCCGCGCCGGGCGCGGCACTGGGCCCGGGCCGGGTTCGCCCGTAGGATGGAGCGGTGAGTCGCGCGACGTGGCGGGCGAGGGGCGCTCTTCTGTTGGCGGCGACCGGATGGGTCACGGCCTCGGAGCCGGAGCCGCTCAAGCGACATGAAACCGCACGGATGTCCATGGGCTCCGCGTTCTCGATCGTCGCCTACGGCGCGGACGCGGGCGCGCTGTCGGAAGCCGTCGAGGCCGCGCTCGACGAGGTGGACCGGATCGACCGGCTGATGAGCCACTACAGGCCGGAGAGCCCGCTCTCGCGGCTCAATCGCGAGGCGGCGCAGGGGCCGGTGCGGGTGGAGCCGGAGCTGTTCACCTTCCTCGCCGAGTGCCTCCGGTACAGCCGCGAGTCGGAGGGGGCGTTCGACGTGACCGTGGGGCCGCTGATGAAGGCGTGGGGGTTCTTCCGCGGCGAGGGGCGGCTGCCGAGGGACGAAGAGGTCGCCGAGGTCCGCGCGCGCGTCGGGTACCGGCACGTCGTGCTCGACGCGGCCCGCGGCACGGTCCGGTTCGACCGGCCGGGCGTGGAGCTGGACCTCGGCGGCATCGGCAAGGGATACGCGGTGGACCGCGCGGCCGCCGTGCTGCGCGCGCGCGGCGTCGCGGCCGCGCTGGTCAGCGCCGGGGGCAGCACCACGTACGGTCTGGGGGCGCCGCCTGGCGAGCGCGGGTGGGCGGTGTCGGTCGCGGATCCCGCCCACACGAGCCGCACCGCGCTGACGCTCGTGCTGCGGGATCGGGCGCTGTCCGTGTCGGGCAGCTACGAGAAGTCGTTCGAGGTCGGCGGCGTGCGGTACTCGCACATCATGGACCCGCGGAGCGGGCGGCCGGTCCAGGGGATGCTGAGCGTGGCCGTGCTCGCGCCCACCGGCACCGAGGGCGACGCGCTCGACAACGTGCTCTTCGTCGAGGGCGTGGCCAGGGGGCGCGCCACCGTCGCGCGGCACCCGGGGACGAGCGCGTATTTTTTCCTCGAGGAGGCGGGCGGCGGCTGGAGGATGGAGACCGCCGGTGAGCCGCCGCGGGCGACGCGCACGCCGGGCGCCGGACCTGCCGTCAGCGCGCCGGCGAGGCCGTGAGGTCCACCACCGCGTAGGCGGTCACGCGCGGCAGCGTGAACTCGGTGGCGCCGTCGGCCACCACGCGGTCGGTCGGCTCGACGGCGCCGTGGCCCGCCACCCGCGCGGTCGCCGCCGGGTAGCGGCCGCGCAGCCGCACGCGCAGGCCCTCGATGTCGCGCCCGCCGTAGTTCAGCAGGTGCAGCCGCGCGCGCGAGCCGTCGCCGGCCAGGCGCGCGATCACCGCCTCGCTGCCGAACAGCCGCAGCGAGCGCCGCGCGTCGGTGAGCTGGCGGCGGACCTTCAGCGCGAAGTCGCTCGGCTCCGAGGCGGCATCCGTCGGGTACTCCGGCGTGCCGAGCTGGACGACCAGCGGGAACTGCTTCGAGCCGGCGGGGACGGCCTGGTAGAGAAGGTTGCGGCGCGAGAGCAGGTTCAGCACCTCGCCCACCTCGTCCGTGCCGTCGTCCACCACCCCGAAGTCCGCGACCTCCGGCAGGTCCGACGCGGGCAGGCCGGCCAGGAACGCGTGCATGCGCCCGAGGTCCGCGACGTCCGCGGGGTCGATCACCAGCAGCGCGTCCACGCCGTACGCGAAGGCCTCCGCGGCGGCGAGGGCGGCCTGGCCCGCGCGCAGCTCGTAGACCCACCGCGCGGACGGCGCGCGCCGGAACTCCCAGCCGTGCGCGTAGACCCAGGGGCTGCGCGTGGCGGAGGCGCGGTCGGCGCGGGGCCGCAGGCCGAGCGCGCGGATCCGCGTGCGCCCCTTCAGCGCCGCCTCGTCGAGCGCCTCCACGGGCACTCCGGCGGCCTGCCAGGCCTCCGCCTGCGCGGCCGGCACGCAGAGGCGGGCCACGCCCGCCGAGCGCAGCGTGGGCGCGGTCTCGGCCGGCTGCGTCCAGTAGAGGCACGGCAGCGCGGCGAGCAGCGCCGAGAGGGCGAGCGTCACAGGCTCACGTCCTCGACCCGGATCTTGGCCAGGTCGGCCACTCCCAGGCCGAGCGAGGCCGCGTACTGCACGTGGCCGGGCTCGCGGATGATGATGTTCACGTTGGGGTCCTCGTCGCGGGCGCGGCCGTCGTCCACCTTCAGGAACTTCGGGGAGCGGTCGTAGATCGAGATCGCGCCCATGGCCTTGCGCTTCTCGTCGACGATGTCGAGGAGCAGGCGGTCGATGGCCACCGGGTCGGTGCCCACGAACAGCTTCTTGGGATAGAACACGTACCGCCGCGTGCGCGCGAACGGGCCGGCGTGCCAGACCCCGCGCAGCCCGTCCATGATCTGCAGCACCGTGCGCGAGCGCAGCGGCTCCACCGAGGCCAGCGTGCCCACGAACGTCTTCGTGTGCGACACGCCCTCGTGGTGCGTGCGCGCCACGTTCGAGAAGCTGCCGTAGGCGATGTTCTTCAGGCAGCCGGTGGCGCCGGTGGCGCCGTGGTCCTTCACGTTCGGGATGTTGACGATCTTGGTCAGCTTCTCGGACACCAGCCGCATCAGGTTCGAGCGCGTGTCCTCCTCGCCGAA
>DATBIZ010000273.1:0-4545 GCA_036556645.1 Vicinamibacteria bacterium
CGGCCCCTTCCAGCCAGCGCACCTTGCCGTCCCAGGCGAACAGCGCCAGCGCGACGGCGGTGACCAGCAGGACCACCAGCACCTTGACCGCGTTGCCGCGGACGAGGCCGAGGCCGGCGGACGTCGTCGCCGCCAGCAGCACGAACCCCACGCCGGCCTGCACGAACCCGCCGTAGAGTCCCGCCACCACGAGCAGGAAGAGGGCGAGGCGCGGCCGGGGCGCGCGCGGCGCGTCGCCCGGGCGGCGCGAGACCAGCGGCTCGGCGATCGTCCACAGCGTGGCCACGAGCATCACGAACGCGAGGATGCGCCGGAACTCGCGGTCGCCGACGTGGAGCGCGAGCCAGGCGCCCAGCACCGACGCCACCGCGGCCGGGGCGGCCGCCCGCAGCGCGGTGCGCCACTCCAGCACCCCCGCGCGATGGAAGCCCCACACCGCCGCCACGTTCTGGAACACGATGCCCAGGCGGTTGGTCCCGTTGGCGTCGGCGGCCGGGAGCCCGAGAAAGATCAGCAGCGGCAGCGTGAGGAACGAGCCGCCGCCCGCCACGGTGTTGATCACCGACGACACGAACCCGGCGAGGAGCAGCGCGACCACGCCCAGCGCCGGGGACACGCGCGGATGATATGCCGGCGATTGCGTATCATTGTCCCGGTCATGTGGCCGGCGCCGCCGTGCGTGCTCCCGTCGTCGGTCGCGCGGCCGCGGCGGAGCCGCGGCCCGCGCGCGGGAGGTGAGGCCGTGCTCCGCCGGCCCGACTCGCGCATGCTCGCTTCCCTGCTGATCGCGCTGGCCGCCGCCGCGCCGGCGGCGGCCTCGGACGAGGCCACCGCCGCGCGCTTCGCGCGCCTCGCCCTCGCGTGCGTGCACCAGGAGTACCCGAACAAGATCGCGCACGTGCTGAACGCGGACGAGGACGCGCGCGTGCCGCGGGAGCTGACGCCGGCGTTCTTCGGCTGCTACGACTGGCACTCCGCGGTGCACGGGCACTGGCTGCTCGCGCGCCTGGCGCGCCTGCACTCGGGCGCCCCGTGGGCGGCGGAGGCGCGGGCGGCCCTGGCGCGCAGCCTGACCGCAGCGAACCTCGCGGCGGAGGCGCGGTACGTCGAAGGCAAGGGACGCGTCAGCTTCGAGCGGCCGTACGGGCTCGCCTGGCTGCTGCAGCTCGCGGCCGAGCTGCGCGAGTGGCCGTGGGACGACGCCGGGCGCTGGTACCAGGCGCTGGCGCCGCTCGAGCGCGTGGCGGCGGCGCGCCTCGCCGAGTGGCTGCCGAAGCTCTCGCGGCCGGTGCGGGTGGGGGAGCACGCGCAGACCGCGTTCGCGCTGGGGCTGGCCCTGGACTGGGCGCGGGCGGCCGATCCCGCCCTGGCGCGGCGGATCGAGGACCGCGCGAGAGTCTTCTACGGCGGCGACCGGGCGTGCCCGATCGCCTACGAGCCCTCCGGCGAGGATTTCCTGTCGCCGTGCCTGGGCGAGGCGGACCTGATGCGGCGCGTGCTGCCGCGCGACGAATACGGCCGGTGGCTGGCCGCGTTCCTGCCCGAGATCGGGTCTCGCGAGGCCGGCGAGTGGCTCCGGCCCGCAGTGGTCACCGACCGCGCGGACCCCAAGCTCGCCCACCTCGACGGGCTGAACCTGAGCCGCGCCTGGATGCTCGAGGGCATCGCGCGCGCGCTGGCGCCGGGCGACCCGCGCCGCGCCGCGCTGCAAGGCGCGGCCGACGCGCACCGCGAGGCCGGGCTCGCCGCCGTGACCGGGGAACACTACGAGGGCGGTCACTGGCTCGGCACGTTCGCCACGTACCTGGTCACCGGCCGCGGCCTGTCCGCGTCGGCGCCGCCCGTCCGGGGCGCGGACGCCGCCGCGGCCGCGCCCGAGGCGTTCGCGGCGCTCGTCTCCGAGGCCTGGGAGGAGATGCTCCGCGAGGACCCGCTGCTCGCCACCCAGGCGGGCGACGCGCGCTACGACGACCGGCTGCCGCGGGTGACGCCCGCGGACCAGGAGCGCCGCGCGCAATCGGCCCGGCGGGCCCTGGAGCGGCTGGCGGCGATCGACCGCGACGCGCTCGCGCCGCCCGACCGCATCACGCACGAGATCCTGGCGCGCACCCTGCGCGAGGCGCTGGCCGAGCACGAGCACCGGGCCTGGCTGGTGCCGATCACGAACCGCGAGGGCTTCCACATCGACGTGGCGCGGATGCCCGACCAGATGCCGATGGGCACGGTGGCCGCATACGAGGCCTACCTCTCCCGCCTGGCCGACTTCCCGCGGTTCGCGCGCGAGCAGATCGCGAACATGCGGCAGGGCATCGCCGCCGGGGTCACCCTGCCGCGCGTCGTGCTCGAGGGCTTCGACGAATCGGTGAGCGCGCACGTGAAGCCGGCCGAGGAGACCGTGTTCTTCGGCCCGTTCCGGCGCTTCCCGGCCGCGGTCGGCGCGGACGACCGCGCGCGGCTGACCGCGCGCGCCCGCACCGTGATCGCGGAGTCGGTGGTGCCCGCGTACCGCGAGCTGCTCCGGTTCATGCGCGACGAGTACCGGCCGGGGGCGCGGACGACGGTGGGCGCCTCCGCGCTGCCGGCCGGACGCTCCTTCTACGAGCACCGCGTGCGGATGTTCACCAGCCTCGACGTGACGCCGGAGAGCGTCCACCGCACGGGCCTGGACGAGGTGGCGCGCATCCGCGCGGAGATGGAGGCGGTCATCGCCCGCACGGGCTTCAAGGGCGACTTCGCGGCCTTCCTGCGCCACCTCCGCACCGACCCGCGCTTCTACGCGCGGACGCCCGAGGACCTGCTGCGCCAGGCGAGCTGGATCGCCAAGCGCATGGACGGGCAGCTGCCGCGCCTGTTCCGCACGCTGCCGCGCATGCCCTACGGCGTGGGCCCGATCCCCGACTTCATCGCGCCGAAGACCACCGGCGCCTACTACACGCAGCCCTCCGGCGACGGCACGCGCGCGGGCACGTACTTCGTCAACACGTACGACCTCAGGAGCCGTCCGCTGTACACCCTGGAGGCGCTGACCCTGCACGAGGCGGTGCCCGGGCACCACCTGCAGATCGCCCTGCAGCAGGAGATGGCCGGCCTGCCGCCCCTGCGCCGTTTCGTGTCCTCGAACGCGTTCGTGGAGGGCTGGGCGCTCTACGCCGAGCGCCTGGGCAAGGAGACCGGCTTCTACCAGGACCCGTACAGCGACTTCGGCCGGCTCACCTACGAGATGTGGCGGGCCTGCCGGCTGGTCGTGGACACCGGGATGCACGCCCTGGGCTGGACGCGCCCGCAGGCGATCGACTACATGGCGTCGCACACCGCGCTCTCGCTGCACGAGGTGACGACCGAGATCGACCGCTACATCGCGTGGCCGGGACAGGCGCTCGGCTACAAGATGGGGGAGCTCAAGATCCGCGAGCTGCGGGCGCGCGCCGAGCGCGCGCTGGGCGCGCGCTTCGACCTGCGCGAGTTCCACGACGTCGTCCTGCGCAACGGGTCGGTGCCGCTCGACGTGCTGGAGCGGGAGGTGGCGGACTACCTCGGCGAGGGCGGGCGCGTCCGGGTGGGGTCCATCATCTCCGTCCGGTGATCGGCGACGAAGGCCGACACCGTGTCGCGCCCTCCCTCGGCGAGCTGCTCGAACTCCACGCCGTACCGCCGCGCCGCGTCGAGGCGGCGCACGCGGCCGGTGGCCTGCACGCCTCCCGCGGGCGCGGGCAGGCGGAACCGCACGTCGAGCGCGTCACCCAGGCGCAGCGGGTGCTCGGTCTCGATCAGCGCGCCGTGGATGCTGAGGTTCAGGATGGTCCCCAGCCCGACGTGCGCCTGCCCCGGCGTGCGCACCTCCGTCTCGAAGTAGACCGGCACGCGCGTGTGCTTGCGTGGAGGCACGGCGGACAGGCGGGCCAGCGCGACGTCCCAGTGCGGCGTCGGCGGGGGCAGCAGCACCGCGTTGGCGCCCGCCTCCATCAGCTCGACCTCGGCCGCCGGCATCCCGTCGCGCGCGATCACCACGATCGAGACCTGGCGCGGGTAGCGGCGCAAACCGCTGACGACGTCCTTCACCGCGCTGAACCCGCCGTCCACCACCGCGATGTCGGGCCGCGTGTCGCGCGTGATCCGCTTGACGTCCTCGAGGGTGCGCGCGAAGCGCCGGTCCACGTCCTGCCGTCCGAGCACCGTGTCCGTCAGCTCGGGGAGCGGGCCCTCCGAGCAGAGCAGCGCGATCGGCATGCACACGGAGTGTACACAAAACGGACCGGTACATGCCGGGATATGTCTTGCGAGCCGGTCAGGACGAGCTGCCCCGCAGGATCCTCGCGGTCGTGATCACCTGGCCGGCGTGCCGCTGCGCGTGCTCGGCCGCGTGCACGAGCAGGCCCAGCACGGTGCTCGGCGCGCCGGCGCGGCCGACCGGGCGCGGCGCCAGGAGCGTCTCGCGCGGCGT
Organism: Vicinamibacteria bacterium; assembly: GCA_036556645.1. GTDB lineage: Bacteria > Acidobacteriota > Vicinamibacteria > Fen-336 > Fen-336 > DATKEG01. The sequence continues at coordinate 4,442 of DATBIZ010000273.1, forward strand.
GGCGCGGAGCTGGGCCAGCGCGCGATCCACGGCGGCGCCGACCTCGGCGAGCAACGAGGCCGCGTCTCGGTCGCGCGCCTCGTCCTGCTCGGCCCGCGCCGCGG
>DATBIZ010000274.1:0-4058 GCA_036556645.1 Vicinamibacteria bacterium
GGCCTGCCGTGGGAGCGCTGAGCGTGCGCGCGCTCGCGCCGGGCGACCGCGTGCGGCTGGTGCTCGGCGGCCCGGTGTTCCGCGTCGTGCGCGTGACGCCGCAGGCGGTGAGCCTCAGGCCCGAGGCCCGGCGGATCGCGGTGGACCACTACGGCCGGCGGTTCTCCGTCGCCGCGGGCGGCGTGGACGTCTCGCCGCTGTTCGCCCCGGCGGAGCGGGTCGAGGGCGCCGCGCACGACTCCGCGCGCAGCGCGACCAAGGGGTCGGTCGCGGTCGCGCGGCGGCCCGGCAGGTAGCAGGCGGCCAGCGCCGGTCGCCGATCCGGATACCGGCACCGTTCGGCTCGGTTCGGCCCGCCCTCTGCCCGCTACCTCTGCCGCCCCGGGACCCACGCCGTCGTCCTCCCCCCGATTGTCTGATGGACGATCGGCTCGTCCCGCGCGGTCCGTGCGCCCGCGTTCCGCCCCCAACGGTGGTGGAACAGCCACGACCGGGGAAACCGGTCCGAGTCTCCCCCGACGTCCACCGCGCGCCGCACGATCGCCTGCAGCGTCCGGCGCAGCCGCGAGACCTCGGCCTGCTGCAGGGAGGCGGCGGGACGGTGCGGGGCGAGCGCGGCCTGGTAGAGCACCTCGTCCGCGATCCAGTTCCCCACCCCGGCGAACACGGACTGGTCGAGCAGCACGGCCTTGAGCGGCGCCCGGCGGCGCCGCAGAACGGCATGCAGGTCGGGCACCGGCGGCAGGCCGTCGAGGGCGTCGAACCCGAGCAGGCTGATCGGCGGGGCCGTCGCGGGGTCCTGCACCAGGCGGATACGCCCGAAACGCCGCACGTCGGTGATCGCGACGCGCGTGCGGTCGCTGGTCACCATCTCCAGCTTCCAGAACCGCGGGCGGTCTTCGGGGCCGCGATAGACGTGCAGGTCCCCGCTCATGCCGAAGTGGAAGGCCAGCCACGGACGGCGGTCGAGCTCGAGCCAGTTGTGCTTGCCCTTGCGGCGCGCGGCCAGCACGCGCCGGCCGCGCAGCCATTCCGCGACCCGGCGTCCGCTGACCGTCGCGAACACGATGGGATCGGGGCGGGCGGTCGCGTCCACGATCCGCCGGCCGACCAGCACGCGCTCGGCCAGCCGGCGCGCGGCCTCGGCCTCGGGCAGCTCCGGCATGCCTAGGCCCGCGCCTTCGAGATCTTCTGCAGCCGCGCGGCGGGGATGCCGAGCAGGTCGGCGGCGTCCCTGGCGTCGATGGCCAGCCCCTTCAGCGCCTCCAGGGCCCGGCGTGCGGCCGCGTCGGCCGCCGCCCGCGCCTGGTCGGCCTTGCGCCGCGCCGCCCAGTGCGCGCCCAGCAGCCGCCGCGCGCCGCCGGGCAGCCGCACGTCCTCGACGAAGTCGATCGCGTACGGGTCGGCGACGGTCTGCGCCAGCGCCCGCCGCAGCTCCACGCGCGCCTGTCGCAGCGTGCGCCCGCGGCCGCGGCAGCGGCGCGCCTCGCGCACGGACGCGCGCCAGCCGCCGGCGCGCCCGCGCGTGTAAGTGACGTGGTACTCGGCCATGAGGCCCAGCATAAGCGTGGTAGGCTCGCGCCATCCACCGCGGAGGACACATGAAAGGACGTGTCGCGCTCGGTTTCGCCGGCGCGCTGCTGGCCGCGTCCGCGGGATCCCGCGCGTCCGGCGCCGCGCCGCCGCCCCCGATGCGGCTGGACCTGGTGAAGCTGCCGCCCGGCTTCAAGATCGCGGTCTTCGCCAAGGTGCCGGGCGCGCGCTCGATGGCGCTCTCGCCGGGCGGCACGCTGTTCGTGGGCTCCACCCGCGAGGGGTTCGTGCACGCGGTGGTGGATCGCGACCGCAACGGGGCCGGCGACGAGGTGGTCCGGATCGCGAGCGGGCTCAACTGGCCCAACGGCGTCGCCGTCCGCGACGGCGCGCTCTACGTGGCGGAGATCAGCCGGATCCTGCGCTACGACGGCATCGAGGGCGCGCTGAGATCCCCACCCGCGCCCGCGGTCGTGCACGACGGCTACCCGAAGGACCAGCACCACGGCTGGAAGTTCATCGCGTTCGGCCCGGACGGGCTGCTCTACGTGCCGGTGGGCGCTCCGTGCAACATCTGCCTGCGCGAGGACCCCTACGCGACGATCACCCGGATCAAGCCCGACGGCACCGGGCGCGAGGTCTTCGCGCGCGGCGTGCGCAACACGGTGGGCTTCGACTGGCATCCGGTGACCAAGGAGATGTGGTTCACCGACAACGGCCGCGACATGCTCGGCGACGACGTTCCCCCCGACGAGCTGAACCACGCGCCGTCGGCCGGCCTGCACTTCGGATACCCGTTCTGCCATGCCGGCGACATCACCGACCCCGAGTTCGGCACGCAGAAGCCCTGCGCCGAAACGCGCGCGCCCGCGCGCAAGCTCGGGCCGCACGTGGCCGCGCTCGGCCTGCGCTTCTACACCGGCGCGATGTTCCCGGCCGAGTACCGCAACCAGATCTTCATCGCCGAGCACGGCTCCTGGAACCGCTCGAAGAAGATCGGGTACCGCCTGAGCCTGGTGCGGCTCGACGGGAACCGGGTCGCGTCGTACGAGACCTTCGCCGACGGCTGGCTGCAGGGCGAGGAGGAGTGGGGGCGTCCGGTGGACGTGCTGGTGATGCCCGACGGCGCGCTGCTGGTCTCGGACGACAAGGCCGGCGCCGTGTACCGCATCACCTACGCGGCGCCGGCCCGTTAGACCGGGCGGCGTGGCGGTCTGTGCCCGCGCCGGTGGCTCGGCCGTGCGCTTGACGCCGCCTCCGCGGTGGCGTCTATTTGGACATCGTCTCCGGAGGCCCGCCATGAAAGGCAAGCTGAACCGCCGTCAGTTCCTCGCGCGCAGCGCGGCCGGCGCCGCGGTCGCGGCGGCCTCGCGCTCCGCCACCGCCTTCACCGCCCCGCCCGGCTCGCCCAACGACCGCATCCAGGTCGGCTTCGTCGGCGTCGGCGCGCGGGTGCAGTCGGGGCTGCTCGAGGCGGCCATGGCCGTGCCGGGCGTCGAGGTGGTCGGCGTGTGCGACGCGTACCGCGGCCGCGTCGAGCGCGCGCTCGCGCGCACGGGCGGACGCGCGCGCGACTACGGCGACTGGAAGGCGCTGCTGGCCGATCCCGCGATCGACGCCGTCTTCGTCGCCACCCCGGACCACTGGCACCGCATCCACACCGTCGAGGCGCTGGCGGCGGGCAAGCACGTCTACCTCGAGAAGCCGATGACGCTGCGCATCGAGGAGGGGCCCGAGATGATCGCGGCGGCGAAGGCGGCGGGGCGCGTGCTGCAGGTCGGCAGCCAGGGCATGAGCTCGAAGACGCAGGAGACCGCGCGCGAGATGATCCGCGCGGGCAAGCTGGGCAAGGTGACGATGATCCGCGCCAGCTTCAACCGGAACAGCCGGAGCGGAGCCTGGCTCTACCCGATCCCGCCCGACGCGACCGAGAAGAGCGTGGACTGGGACGCGTTCCAGGGGCCGGCCCCCAGACGGCCGTTCAGCCTCGACCGGTTCTTCCGCTGGCGGGCCTACTGGGACTACTCCGGCGGCATCGCCACCGACCTGTTCGTCCACCTGCTCACGTCCATCCACTTCATGATGGACGCCAAGAGGCCGGCGCGCGTGGTGGCGCTCGGCGAGAACTACCGCTACCGCGACACGCACGAGGTGCCGGACACGGTCAACGCGATCCTCGAGTACCCCGAGGGCTTCACCGTGAACCTCAGCTCGACCTTCAACAACCAGTCCGGGTCGGAGAGCGGCTTCGACGTGCTCGGCACCGAGGCCGCGCTGGTGATGCGGGACGGGCCGATGCTGGTGAAGCCGGAGAACGTGATCGAGGGCAACGGCTGGGTCGTCTCCTCCTGGCCGGAGGCGCTCGAGAAGGCCTATTACGACGACCCGAAGGTGAAGGCCGAGGAGCGCCCCGGCACCTGGACGCCGCGGATGCGCAAGGCGAGCGAGGCGTTCGACGAGGTCGGCCTGGATTCGACCGAGGTGCACGTGGCGCGGTTCTTCGAGGCGGTGCGCGGCGGCAAGCC
>DATBIZ010000275.1:0-25395 GCA_036556645.1 Vicinamibacteria bacterium
GCCCGCGACGAGCTCCGCCGGCGGCCGCAGCCTCGCCGCGGCACTGCGCGGCGGCGCGGAGCCGCCGGAGGCGGCGGTCTATGCCGAGTCGCTGGTCCCGCTGCTGCACTTCGGCTGGAGCGACCTGCGCGTGCTGCGCGAGGGCCGGTGGAAGTACGTGCAGGCGCCCCGGGCCGAGCTGTTCGACCTGGCCGCCGACCCGGGCGAGAACCGCAACCTGGCCGCGGCCGAGCCCGCGCGCGCGGCGGCGTTCCAGCGGGCGCTCGCGCGGCTGCTCGCCGAGGAGCGGCAGGCCGCGTCCGCCGGCGGCGGGTCGGTGCCGCTCGACCTGCTCGAGAAGCTCGGCGCCCTCGGCTACGTGGGCGGGTTGACGCCGGCGCAGACCTCGACCCCCGGTGCCGACCCCAAGGACCGGATCGAGGACTTCCGGCTGGCGAACGCGCTGATGCGCGAAGGGCTGGTGCGCCTGCACGAGCGCGACTACGCGGGAAGCGCGGCGCGCTTCGAGCAGCTCCTGCGGCGGGGCATCGTCAGCTTCGAGGCCCACCTCTACCTCGGGCGCGCGCTGATGGGGCGGGGCCGGCCCGCCGCCGCCGCGCCGCACTTCGAGGAGGCGGTGCGCCGCGCGCCCGCGCTGGCGGACGGATGGAAGAGCCTGGGCGCGGCCCGGCTCGCCCTGGGACGGAAGGCGGAGGCACGCGAGGCCTACGAGCGCGCGCTGCCGCTGGCGCCGCGCGACGCGAAGCTGCGCGTGACGCTCGGAGAGCTGCTGCGCGACCTGGGCCGGCCGGAGGACGCGATCGCGCGGCTACGGGAAGCGGTGGCGATCGACGCCGCCGACGCGTCGGCCTGGAACTCCCTGGGGATGACCCTCGGCGGCCAGGGCCGCCTGGCCGAGGCCGAGGCGGCCTTCCGCGAGGCGGTGGGACGGAACGGCACGAACCACCGCTACGCGTTCAACCTGGGACTGGCGCTCGCCCGGCAAGGCCGGCGGGCGGAGGCCCGCCCCCACTTCGAGCAGGCCCTCCGCCTCGATCCCGGCTTCCGCCCGGCCCGGGACCAGCTCGCGGCGCGCTAGAACCGGATCTTCGCGCCGAGCATCAGGCGGCGCGGGTCCACCGGGTCGAACGGCCAGTTGAACACCGACGAGGTCGCGAGCGTGCTCTGCACGCCCTCGTAGGCGTCGTTGTTGGTCAGGTTCAGCGCGTCCGCGAACACCGAGAAGCGCGCGGTCGGGCCGACCTTGAAGTCCTTCTGCAGCCGCACGTCCAGCAGGTGCACGTCGGGGAGGCGGCCGAGCGTGCCCCGCTTCTGCAGCAGCACCGTGGTGCCCTCGGGGATGTTCGTGATGTCGCGTACCGTGCCGCGCCGCACCAGGTGCGCGCCGTCGTGGTTGCTGTAGCTGGCCGAGGCCAGGAACCCGAGCGGGAGCTGGTAGACGGCCTGCACCTTGAAGGCCCAGGTGACGTCCAGGGTCAGCCGCCCGTCCGTGTTGACGAAGTGGTTCGGGTTCTTGCCGAAGTCGCGGAACTGCAGCCCTCCCCGCGACTGCAGGGTCGCGCCGGAGATGCTGTCGGTCAGCCGCCCGGTCGCGCGCAGCCAGGTGGCCGACGCGTTCAAGGACCATCGCCCGGTCATGCGTTTGACCAGCCCGAAGCTGACCGCGTTGACGTCGCTGCCCACCCCCTCCGGGTTCGTGATCCGGAACTGGCGCTCGGCCGGGTCGCTGACCAGCTGGAACACCTGGAGCGTCTGGCCGGTGGGGTTGGGGCCGAGGTTGTCCACGAACGGGGCCTGGACGTATTCGCCGGCCACATCCCGCCAGGCCGCGTAGTCCCGGCCACGTTTGTGCACGTAGTTCACGTAGCCGCCGAGGCCCTTCAGGATCTCGCGCTCCAGGCTCAGGATGTACTGGTCCGTGCGGGGACTCTTGTAGTCCGGGTCCACGCCCAGGTTGGTGTTCCCCTCGAAGAAGGTCAGCTCCGCGAACCGGCCGGTGGCGAAGTCGTAGCCGGTGCCGGAGAACGTGGCCTTCACGTTGGGCCCGATCACGTTCGCGTATTCGCCGGTGGCGATCGAGCGGTGGTAGATGCCCCAGTGGCCCTTGAGCACGGTCTTGCCGTCCGGCGTCAGCTTCAGGTTGAAGCCGAGCCGCGGCGACCAGTGCTTCCAGGTATAGAGGTCGGTGCGCGGGAAGCGCGTGCCGGTCGGCCGGGCCAACTCGTCGAGCTCGTCCTGCTCGTCCGAGTAGGCCTTGTTGTGGTCGTAGCGGAGGCCGAAGTTGAGCGACAGGCGGTCGTTGACCCGCACCGCGTCGTCGAGGAACACGCCGAGGTTGCGGCTGTTCCCGCTGTAGCTGAAGGGCTGGCGCTCGTACCCGTAGCCGTAGCGCACGTCGTTGTACGTGTAGGTGTACACGAAGTCGTTGTAGCCGTAGAGCCCGCGCGCCACCGCGTCGCTGTACTGGACGCCGAACTTGAAGTCGTGGCTGGCGCCGAGGAAGTTGTCCGCCAGGTGGGAGATCTTCGCCGTCACCGTCGTCCGCCGCGGCTCCGTCTCGTACCAGTAGTAGTGGCCGCCGCTGAGCTGCGCGGTGTCGAGGTCGTAGAAGCGCGGCAGGTCGCGCGGCTGGTCCGGGTCGGTGGGGCCGCCGCTCACGTCGCCGTAGAAGCCCGAGTAGCGGACCTCCAGCACGTTCTTGTCGGAGAGCACGCCGGTGTAGGCCAGGCCCGGCGTCGGCGTCTTGCTCCGGCGCGTCCAGGCCGTGCTGGGCGCGGAGCCGATGTCGAGCCCGTTGTCCGTGTTCTTCTCGTCCATGTGGAAGGTGCCCACCACCTTGTGCGCGGGGCTGATCTGCCAGTTCAGCTTGGCGAAGTAGCGGTCGTCGTAGTAGCGCTTGAAGGCCAGCGGGTTGTCCGTCAGCACGCCCACGTCCGACTGCGCGTCGCGCTGGTACTGGTAGGAGAGGAAGAACCACAGCTTGTCCTTGAGGAGCGGCCCGCCCAGCTGCGCGGTGAAGTCGTGGTACTTGTCGCGCGTCCACGGGCAGCGCTGGTCGTCGCCGCAGGCGTTCACGAAGGAGCCGTCGGGGTTGACCAGGCCGTCGCTGTTGTTCGAGGTGAGCCCGTCCGACTGGTAGAAGAAGTTCAGGTCGCCGTGGAACTCGTTGGTGCCCTGGCGCGTGACCACGTTGTAGACGGCCCCGGTCAGGTTGCCGTATTCGGCCGGGGCGCCCAGGGAGAGCACCTCGACCTCCTCGATGGCGTCCGTGTTCGGCTCCGCGGAGTACTCGTTGAAGAAGTTCTCCGTGATGTCCACCCCGTCGAGCTGGAACGAGTTCTCGTCGTAGGACGAGCCGTAGACCATGGTGCGGCCGCTGCCGTCCTCGACCTGCTGCGAGCCCGGGGCGTGCGCGGCCAGGTCGAGGAAGCTGAAGCGGCGCAGCGGCGCGTTCTCGACCCAGTCGCGGCCGTAGTTGGTGCCCACCTCGTTCGACTGCGTGTCCACCACCGGCGCCTCGCCCGTGACGGTGAGCTCCTCGGCGATCTGGCTCACGGCCAGGCTCGCGTTCTCCTCGATCACCGAGCCCACGCCGACGCGCAGCGCCTTGGTGGTGACGGTGCGGAAGCCGGAGAGGCTGAACGACACGTCGTAGGGCCCGGGCGGGAGGTTCGACACGCGGTAGAACCCGTCCTCGTTGGTGGCCGTGGTCTGCGTGCCCACGATCATCGGTCCCGTGATGCTGACGGTCACGTTCGGCAGCACCGCGCCGCTCGCGTCGCGCACCGTCCCCACGATGCTGCCCGTGGTCCGCTGCGCGAGCACCGGGCTGGCCGCCAGCAGGGCCAGGGCGAGAGCTCCGAGAACGCGATCGCGCATCCGACGCTCCTTTCAGGCCGGCCTGCGCCGCCGGCGGCTCCGACGGGATGAGGGTGACTGCTTATAGACCTTCCCCTCCCGGACTGCAATACCCGGCGGCTCGCGGCGTCCACGGGCCCGTATGCGGGTTGAAGGCGGGCCGCCCCGCGCCGCAGAATGGCCGGATGCCGAAAGGGCCCTCGCGCCGGCGCGGGTGGGCGGCGGTCTCCGCGGCGCTGGTCCTCGCCGCGGCCGCGCTCCTCGCCGCGCGGCTGGGCGCGCGCGCGCCCTGGGCGGCCGCGCGCCGGCCCGGCGTGCTGGTGGTCACCCTCGACACGCTGCGCGCGGACCGCCTCGGCTCGTACGGCTACGCGGCCGCCCAGACGCCCCGCCTGGACGCCCTCGCCGCGCGCGGGCTGCGCTTCGCGCAGGCGACGACCGTGGTGCCGCTGACGCTGCCCGCGCACTCGTCGCTGTTCACCGGCACGTTCCCCGCCCGGCACGGCGTGCGCGACAACGGCGGCTTCTACCTGCCGGACGACCAGCTCACGCTGGCCGAGGTGCTGCGCGCCAGGGGCTACCGGACCGGCGCCTTCGTCTCCGCGTTCGTGCTCGACGGCCGCTGGGGCGTCGGACAGGGCTTCGACCGCTACTTCGACGACTTCGACCTCTCGAAGTTCGACCGCGCGCCGGGGATGGACGCCATCCAGCGCCCGGGAGCGGAGACCGTGGACCAGGCGCTCTCCTGGCTGGCCGCGGACCGCGAGCGGCCGTTCCTCGCCTGGGTGCACCTCTACGACGCGCACGCGCCCTACGACCCGCCCGAGCCGTACGGCTCGCGCTTCCCGCCCACCGCGTCCGGCGCGTACGACGGCGAGATCGCGGCCGTGGACGCGCAGGTCGGCCGCCTGCTCGACGCGCTGGAGGCGGATGGACGCCTGGCCGGGACGCTGGTGGTGGTGGCCGGCGACCACGGCGAGATGCTGGGCGAGCACGGCGAGCAGACGCACGGGTTCTTCGTCTACGACGCGGCGCTCCGCATCCCCCTGATCGTGGCCGGGCCGTCGGTGCCGGCGCGCGTGGTCGCGGAGCAGGTGCGCATCGTGGACGTGATGCCGACCGTGCTGGACCTGCTCGGCGAGCCGCCTCCCCCGGCGGTGCAGGGGGTGAGCCTGCTCCCGCTGGCGCGCGGCGAGCGCCTGTCGCTGCTGGCCCTGGGCGAGAGCTGGTACCCGCGCTATCACTACGGCTGGAGCGAGCTGGTCTCGATCCAGGACGGGCGCTACAAGCTGATCCGCGCGCCGCGCCGCGAGCTGTACGACCTGCGCGAGGACCCGGGAGAGGCGGTGAACCTGGCCTCGCGCGACCCCGGCCGCGCCGAGGCCATGGCCGGCGCGCTCGAGCGCCTGCTCGCGCAGCACGGCGCGCAGGCCGCCGCGCACCAGCCGGCGCAGATGGACGCCGACACCGCGGAGAAGCTCGAGGCGCTCGGCTACGTGGCGGGCGGGTTCAGCGCGCGGCACCTCGAGGAGCGGCCCCGCGGCGACCCCAAGGACAAGATCGGCCTGTACAACCTGCTGAAGCAGGCCGGGGGTGCGTCGGCGGCCGGGCGGGTGGAGGAGGCGATCGCCAAGGCGCGCCAGGCGCTGGCCGAGGACCCCGAGATCCTCGAGGCGCACATGCTGCTCGGCAACTTCCTGCGCAAGGCGGGACGCGCGCCGGAAGCGCTCGCGGCGTACCGGCGGGCGCTCGCGCTCGACCCCGCGCACCAGGAGAGCGTGTTCCTGCTCGCGGTCACCTACAAGGACCTGGGACGGTACGAAGACGCGCGGCTCGGCTTCGAGCGCGCGCGGCAGCTCGACGAGCGCAACGGCAAGGTGCTCTGGCAGCTCGCCGACCTGGAGATGCGCGAGAAGCGGTACGACCGCGCGGAAGCGGTGCTGAAGGACGCTCTGGCCCGCAAGGTGGAGGAGGAGCGCTTCTGGCTCAAGCTCGGCGAGTGTTACCTCGAGATGAAGCGCTTCGACGCGGCCGAGGACGCGCTGCGCCGGGCGCTCGCGCGCCGCGAGCACCTGGAGACCGCACGCTTCAACCTCGGCCTGGTCTACGAGGAGAAGGGCGACGTCCCGCGCGCGATGGCGGAATACGAGGCGGAGATCGCCGCCAACCCGAAGGCCTTCCGGGCCAGCTTCAACCTGGCCAAGCTCCTGCAGCGCTCCGGGCGCCAGGGCGAGGCGGTGCGCCGCTTCCGCGAGAGTGTGGCCGCCGCCCCCGAATTCGGCACCGGCCACCTGTACCTGGCCAAGAGCCTGCTGGACCTCGGCGAGCTCGACGCGGCCGAGGCCGCCGCGCGCACCGGCCTGGAGCGGAACCCGGAGCCGCGGCTGGCCCCGCTCGGCCACTACGTCCTCGCGGACGTCTACAACCGCCGCGGCCAGCCCGCGCGCGCGCAGGCGGAGGTGGCCAAGGCGCGGCGGCTCGAAGGGGCAGCCCGGGGCGGCTAGGTGCGGTTATGATCCGAGGCATGGCGGTCTGCCCGGACTGCGAGGCCGACATCGAGATCGACGAATACGACGTCGACAAGGGGGAGATCATCAGCTGCCCCGAGTGCGGCATCGACCTCGAGGTCGTCGGCCTCTCGCCGCTCGAGCTGGACGTGGCGCCGCAGGACGAGGAGGAGTGGGAGGAGTGAAGGCGGAGCGGGCGACCACGCCGGAGGCCGGTGAGGACGCGCTCGACCGCGTCCTGCGCGACATGGGCTCGGTGGTGGTCGCGTTCAGCGGGGGCGTGGACAGCGCGTACCTGGCCGTGCGCGCGCACGACGTGCTCGGCGCGCGCGCGCTGGCCGTCACCGCGGACAGCGAGTCGCTGGCCGGCGAGCAGCGCGCGCTCGCGGAGCGCGTCGCCGCCGACTTCGGCCTCCCGCACCGCGTGATCCGCACGCGGGAGCTGGAGGACCCGGCCTACGCGCGCAACGACACCCAGCGCTGCTTCCACTGCAAGACCGAGCTGTTCCGGCGCCTCGTCCCGCTGGCCGCGGCCGAGGGATACGCGCACGTGGCCTACGGGCTGGTGCTCGACGACCTGGACGACTTCCGCCCCGGCCACCGCGCGGCCGCCGAGGCCGGCGTGCGCAGCCCGCTGGCGGAGGCCGGCCTGGCCAAGGACGACGTCCGCGCGCTCTCCCGCGCCCGCGGCCTGCCCACCTGGGACCTGCCCGCGTCGCCGTGCCTGTCGTCGCGCCTGCCCTACGGCACCGCGGTCACGCCCGCGCTGCTGCGGCAGGTGGAGCGCGCCGAGGGGGCGCTCCACGCGCTCGGCCTGCGCGAGGTGCGCGTGCGGCACTTCGGCGAGAAGGCGCGCGTGGAGCTGGGCGCGGCCGAGGTCGCGCGGCTCGAGCGCGAGCCCGCCCTGCGCGGCGCGGTCGAAAACGCGGTGCGGGCGGCCGGATACGCCACGGTGGCCGTCGAGCCGTACCGCCGGGGCCGTCTGAACCTCGACGTGCTGGCTTTGTCGCGTTAGACGCGGGGAGTATCATCGGCGCGGGTAGGTGCCGCGCGCGGCTCGCGATCCCGAGGAGCCGTCTCCGACCCGATCCCGCGGAGGACATCATGTTCGGTCTGGGCATGCAGGAGCTGCTGCTGATCTTCGTCATCCTCGTCCTGATCTTCGGGACGAGCCGCATCCCGGAGCTCGGGCGCGGCCTGGGCGAGGGGATCCGCAACTTCAAGAAGTCGATCAAGGGAGACGAGGAGCCGGAGAAGAAGCCCTGACCGGCCCCCGGTCACGAGGACCGTTTTCGTCCTCGCCCGACGCTCGCCGTCGCCGCCCCGCCGTCCTCCACCCGACGCGGCCAACCAGTGAGGTGCAACGCATGAAACGCCTGGCTCTCTCCGCCGTCGTCGTGCTCGGTCTCGCCCTTCCCGGCTGCCGCAGCGGCCGGCAGGCGCCCCCGCCGGCCCCGCCCGCGCCCCCGCCGGTGGTGCCCGCCACGCCTCCGCCCGCGCCGCCGCCTTCGACGCCCGACGTGACGCCGCAGCTCGACGAGTACGACAAGCTGCTGCAGATGTCGAGCGACCAGATCGAGCGCATGGGGCTCCTGGCCGACATCCACTTCGACCTGGACCGCGCCGAGCTGCGCGAAGCCGACCGGCAGACCCTCACCCAGAACGCCGACGTGCTGAAGCGCTTCGACTTCCTGAGGATCTCGGTGCAGGGCCACTGCGACGAGCGCGGCTCGGTCGAGTACAACCTCGCCCTCGGCGAACGCCGCGCCCGCGCCGCCTACGACTACCTGGTCTCGCTCGGCGTCTCGCCCGACCGCTTGAAGACGGTCTCCTACGGCAAGGAGATCCCGGTCTGCACCGACTCGAACGAGTCGTGCTGGGCGCGGAATCGGCGGGCGCATTTCGAGGTCACGGGAAAGTCACAGGGCAGCCGGCAGCGATAGGCGACGGCCCCGCCGGGCACGCAGCGACCGAGATCGCAAGGCGCTGCTCAGGGCCGTTCGATTCGTGCACGTGCAGAGGCACATGCACGGGCACAGCGTCTGCCCAGTCCGTGCCTGTGCGGCATGGCCGTTCACGTGTCCGATTCCGCGCCCGGCGATCTCCTTTCGCCCCGTGCCTGTGCCTGTGCACGTCCGTTGGCGAACGGCCCTCCCCAGGGGCCTATTCCTCTGCCTCGTGGCCCTCGAAGCGGCTCCGAGCCGCCTTGACACCCCCCAGCCCCTCCCGGTCTAATGCCCGGTCTGGCCCTCGTATGACCGCCCCCCCTTCGTGCCCATGAGCGAGTCCCCCCAGAGCAAATCGGGCGCCGGCCGGGAGTTGACGGGGAAGATCGGGCGCTACGACATCGTCCGCCCCCTGGGCAAGGGCGCGATGGGCGTGGTGTACCTCGCGCACGACCCGCTGCTCGAGCGCGACGTCGCGCTCAAGGTGATGGTCGCCCAGATCGCCGACGACCCCGACCTCTCCAAGCGCTTCGAGCGCGAGGCGAAGGCGGTGGCGCGGATGACGCATCCGAACGTGGTGACCGTGTACGACCTCGGCTACCACGACGACGGATCGCCCTACATCGCCATGGAGCTGCTCAAGGGGCAGGACCTGGCGAAGGCGGTGCGGGCCACGCCGCCGCTGCCGATCGAGCGCAAGGTGGCGATCATCCTGCAGGTGCTGACCGGGCTCGCGCACGCGCACCAGGCCGGGATCGTCCACCGCGACATCAAGCCCGCCAACATCTTCATCAACGCCGACGGCTCCGTGAAGATCATGGACTTCGGGGTGGCGCGGCTCACCACCGCCTCCATGACCGGCACCGGCAACATCATCGGCACCGCCGACTACATGTCGCCGGAGCAGGTGAAGGGCGCGCGGGTGGACCCCCGCAGCGACATCTTCAGCGTCGGCTGCATGCTGTACGAGCTGCTCACCGGCAAGCGGCCCTTCCACGCCGACAACCTGATGGCGATCTTCTACAAGATCACGCACGAGGACGTGAACTTCGACCTGGTGCCCGCGTCCGCCGAGCACGACGCCCTGCTGCCGATCCTGCGCCGCGCGATGGCCAAGGAGCTCGAGGAGCGCTACCAGACCGCGGCCGAGTTCGCGGCGGAACTGCGCGAGTACCTGAAGGCGCGCGCGGCCGCGACCGGCGACGCCCACGCGCTCGAGGGCCTGGTCGAGGACGCGCCGCTGCTGGGCGAGTCGCCGGGCGTGCGCACGCGCCCGGGCGCGGGCCCCACCGTGCACGGGGCCGCGCCGACCGTGCACCTGCCGACCGGCGCGCGGCCGGGCACCGCGGGCGGCCGGCGCGCGGGCCCCACCGTGATCGCGGGCGCGCCCACGGTCCGCGGGCCGGCGAAGCAGACCGCGATCGAGCCGCCACCCGCCCCTCGCCGCGCCCCCCGGCCGGGGGCGCGGCCCGTCGCCGAGCCCGAGCGCTCGCGCCCGACCGCGCGCTACGCCGCGGCGGCCGTGATCGTCCTCGGCGCCGCCGGGTTCGGCGCCTACCGGCTGCTGGCGCCCGCGGCCGCGCCCGCGTCGCCCGCGCCGACGACCCTGGCGGCCGCGCCCCCGCCCCCGAGCACGCTGGCGGCGATCGTCACGCCGCCGCCGGCCCCGCCGACGCCGGCCGCGCCGCCGACCTTCGAGGCCGCGGGCCGCGGCGCCGCCGCCATGCGCGCGGCACAGGCGGCCTTCCGCCGCGGGGACTACGACCGCGCGCTCACCGAGGCGCAGAGCGCGCTGAAGCAGGACCCGGCCAGCGCCGACGCGCGGCGGCTGCTCGAGAGCGCCCTCCTCGGACAGAAGGCGAGCGTCAAGCTGCGCTCCGCGGAGGCCGCCCTGCGCCAGGGCGACCACGCGCGCGCGCTGGCGGACGCGGAGGCGGCGCGCACGCTCGCGCCGTGGGACGCGCAGGCGACCGAGCTGGTGTCGCGCGCGCGGGCGGCGGAGCAGCGCGCGCAGCAGGAGACGCAGCAGCGCGCCGCGCGCGAGGAGGAGCAGCGCCGGGAGCGCGACGCCGCCCAGCAGCGGCAGGCGCTCGCCGGCGCGGTGAGCAAGCTGCTGGCCCAGGCCGACGCCGCCCTCGCGTCGCAGAGCTACGACAGCGCGATCGCGCTCTACGACGAGGCGCTCAAGGCCGACCCCGCGAACCAGCGCGCGGTGCAGGGCCGGACCGGCGCCATCACCGCCCGCGCGATCGCGCAGGCGCAGGCGGGGGCGGCCAGCCGTCCCGCCGGCCGCACGTTCGTCGCCGCCCGCACCATCGCCACCAGCGCGGAGACGCGCGCCGGCAGCGTGCCCCCGGGCTTCGAGGCCTCGCCGGAGGTCACGGTCAAGCAGGCCACCCAGGCCGCCGACCTGCCCGGGCGCATCCTCTTCGAGGTGACGCCGGAGACGGTGCGGCCCGGCGACCGCTACCTGGTCAAGATCTACCTCCTCAACGAGGGCCACGCCCCCATCCAGATCCGCGAGATGGTGGTGGGCACGAAGATCAACAACCGCGGCGCGCAGGGCGCGGTGCCGCCCCTGGCCAAGGACGTGGCGCCGCAGCAGCGCGCGCTGCTGCGCGAGCTGCCGGACCTCTGGAAGGAGGACACGTCGTCGTGGTCCATGGAGGTGGTGGTCCGCACCACGCGCGGGGAGACCTACCGCAACCAGGTGACCTGGCGGTGAGCGCGCGCGCGATCGCGGCGGTCGTGATGCTGGCCTCGCCCGTGCTGGCCGCGGAGTCGCCCCGCGTCGAGCACCAGCCGATCCCCTGCACGGTGCCCGGCAAGCCCCTCTCCCTCTGCGCCTCCATCACGGACGACCGCCAGGTGGCCAAGGCGCGGGTGTACTTCCGAGCGTCCGGCGAGAAGTTCTACAACTTCGTCGAGATGGCCTTCGGGGGGATCAACTTCTGCGGCACCCTGCCCGCCCCGCGCGAGGGGAAGGTCACGGCGATCGAGTACTACGTGCAGGGCGTGGACGACGAGTACGACGCCCAGCGCACCAGCACCTACCAGATGAACGTGCTGCCCGAGGCCATGTGCGAGTTCCCGCCCCTGGAAAAGGACCCCGCGCGCGTGGCCTCCATCGTGGTGCACGCCACCAGCCCCAGGCAGGGCAAGAAGCTCGACGACGCGTTCGCGTCCGCCGGTGTGTCCTTTGTCCCCATGGCCAAGCGGTAGCCTCCTCCTCCTGCTGCTGACCCTCGCCCCGCCGGTTGCCGCGGGCGAGGTGCGCCTGCAGGTGGGCGGGCAGGTGCGGGAGCAGGACGGGCGCCTGGTCGTGCGCGTGGACCTGACCAACGAGGGCGACGCGGCGGCGCGCGGGATGCAGGTCGAAGGGGAGCTGCTCGACGCGCGCAGCGAGGCGGCGCTGGCGGATCCGCTGGGGCCGGGCGCGACGGCGCCGGTGGAGCTCTCGTTCCCGGGCGCGGTGCCGCGCCCGGGCGTCCATGGCCTGGGCCTGCACCTGCGCTACTGGCCCGACGGCGCGCCCGCGGGCGCGGAGGCCACCAGCCAGCGCGCGTACCTGCTGCTCGCGCTGGGCGCGAACCCCGCCCCGTCGGTGCGCCTCACCGTGCCCGAGGCGCGCCTGGCGCGTCACGGCGTGGTGCCGGTCCGCCTCGAGAGCGCCGACGGCGAGGCGCACGCGGTGACGCTGCGCGCGCTCGCGCCGCGCGGGGTCAACGCGCGGGAGCCGGAGGGGCCCGTGCGGGTGCCGGCGGCGGGGTCCGTGACCGCGGCGCTGCGCGTGCTGCGCGCGGGCGCGCCGCCGGGCACCCGGGCCGGGCTGGTGGTGATGGCCACCGAAGTGGAGGGCCCGCTGGCGCGCACGGCCGTGGCCACCGGGCTGGTGGAGATCGCGCCGGCGCGGCCGTGGCTGCCGCGGCTGCGCGTGCCCCTGGTGGCGGCCGCCCTCGCGCTGATCGCGGGCGCGGTCGGGCTCGAGCTGCGCGCCTGGGCGCGGCGCGCGTGATCCGCGTGGAGACGCACGGGCCGGTCACGTTCCTGCGCATCGCGCGGCGCGTGCTCGGCCGCCCGGTCTACTGGACCGGTGCCTACTACGTGGAAGGCGCGCTCGTGGACTGCGGCCCGCCGGCCACCGCCCGCGAGCTGATGGCCTTCCTGGAGGGCCGCGCGGTGGAGGCGGTCGCGCTGACCCACCACCACGAGGACCACAGCGGCGCGGCCGCGCTGCTCCACGCGCGGCGGGGGCTCGTGCCGCGCGCCCACCCCGCGGCGGTGCCGCTCCTCGCCCGGGGCTTCGCGCAGGAGCCGTTCCGGCGGCTGGCCTGGGGCCGCGTGCCGCGCCTGCGCGCGGAGCCGGTGGTGGACGAGCAGCCCTTCGGCCGGCTGCGCCTGCGCCCGCTGCCCACCCCCGGGCACTGCGAGGACCATCTCTGCTTCTACGAGCCGGACCGGGAGTGGCTGTTCACCGGCGACCTCTTCCTGGCCGAGCGGCTGCGCTTCCTCCGCATGGACGAGGACCTCGACGCGCTGGTGGAGTCCCTGGAGCGGGTGGCCGCGCTGCCCGCGCGCGCGGTGTTCTGCGCCCACCGCGGCCCGGTGCGCGACGGCCGGGAAGCGCTGCGCCGGAAGGCCGAGAACCTGCGCGGGCTGCGGGAGCGGATCGTGGAGCTCCTGCGGCAGGGGCTGCCGGAGAAGGAGATCGCCCGGCGCGTGGTCGGCCGCGAGGGGTTCTTGACCTGGGTGAGCCGCGGCCGTTTCTCCGCCCGGAACTTCGTGCGGGCGGTGGCGCGGAAACCTTCCGGCCCTCCCGCGCGTCTTCAGCAGTAGACGATCTACCACCGGCGGTGGTAGGCTGTCTACCACATGCCCAGGAAGATCCGCTACCTCGGCCGCATCGAGCTCCTGCAGGGCACGCTCGACCTGCTGATCCTCCGCACCCTCCAGTGGGGGCCCCGCCACGGCCACGGCATCGGCCTGGCCATCCAGGCCAACTCCGACGACGTGCTGCGCGTCGACCACGGGTCGCTCTACCCGGCGCTCCACCGGCTGCAGCGCCGGGCCTGGATCGCCGCGGACTGGAAGACCACCGAGAACGGCCAGCGCGCGAAGTACTACCGGCTGACCGCGGCCGGGAAGAAGCAGCTCGCCGTCGAACAGTCGCGCTGGCGGCGGCTCGTGCAGGCCATGGCCCGCGCGATGCGGCCCGCGTGAGCGGCCGGACGAGGAGCTGGATCGCCCGCGCCCGGCGGGCCTGGAGCCGGAGGCCGGCGGCGCCGCCGGACCTCGACGAGATCGACGAGGAGGTGCGCTTCCATCTGGCCGAGGAGGAGCGCCTGCGGGTGGAGCGCGGGATGACCCCCGCCGCCGCGAGGGTATCGGCGCGACGCGACTTCGGGAACGTGCTGCTGGTGCGGGAGGTCACACGCGACATGTGGGGACGACGACTGCTGGACAACCTCGGACAGGACCTGCGCTTCGCCTGGAGGCAGCTGCACCGCAGCCGGGGCTTCGCGCTGGTCACCGTCGGCACGCTGGCCCTGGCCATCGGAGCCACCACCGCGCTGTTCACCGTGGTGGACGGCGTCCTGCTGCGCCCCCTGCCGTTCCCGGATCCCGACCGCCTGGTCATGGTCTTCGAGCGGTCGCCGCGCGGCAACGCCGCCAACTCGGTCTCCCCCGGCAACTACCTGGACTGGCGGGACCGGGCCCGCAGCTTCGAGCACCTGGCGCTCGTGCAGCAGCTCCCGACCAACGTGCTCGGCCCCGAGGGCGCGGAGCAGGTGTTCGGCCTGCGCGTGAGCGCGGAGCTCTTCGACGCGCTCGGCGTCGGGCCCTTCCTCGGCCGCACCCCGCGCCGCGCAGACGGCGCTCCCGGCGCCCCGCCGAGCGTGGTCCTCGGCCACGACCTCTGGCAACGCCGCTACGGAGGCCAGGCCCGCGTCATCGGCCAGCAGGTCTCGATCAACGGGACGCCGAGCGAAGTGCTCGGGGTGATGCCGCCGGGCTTCGCGGTGCCCGGCCTGCGCGGGGAGCTGTTCCTGGTCCTGCGCCTGCAGCGGGACTCGACGCGCGGGGGGCGCAGCTTCGTGACCGTGGCGCGCCTGCGCCGGGACGTCCCGCTCGAGCGCGCGCAGGCCGAGATGTCGGCGATCGCGGCGCGGCTCGCCGAGGAGGATCCGGCCTACAACGCGAGGTGGGGGGCGACGGTCGTACGGCTCCAGGACCATGCCACGGGTTCGGTGCGGCGTGCCTTGCTCGTGCTGCTCGGCGCCGTGCTCTGCGTGCTGCTGATCGCCTGCGCCAACATCGCCTGCCTGCTCGGCATGCGGGCCAGCGCGCGCGCGCGGGAGATGAACGTGCGCGTGGCGCTCGGCGCCCCCCGCTGGCGGCTGGTGCACCAGCTCGCGGTGGAGTGCCTGGTGCTGGCCGGCGCCGGCGGCGCGCTGGGGCTGCTGATCGCGCACGCCGGAGTGCCGGCCATCCTCTCGCTGTTCCCCGCCAGCTTCCCGCTGCCGCGGGCCCAGGAGGTGGCGGTGGACGCGCGCGTGCTGGCCGTCACCGCCGCTCTGTCGATCGGCGTCGGGCTCGTGCTCGGGATCCTGCCGGCCTGGCAGGCGGGGCGCGGGCGGATGGCCGAGCTGCTGCGCGCGGGCGGGCGCGCGCTCACCGGCGGCGCCCGGACCCGCTCGGCGCTGGTGGTGGTCGAGGTCACGCTCGCGGTCGTGCTCGTGATCGGGGCGGGCCTGCTCGGCCGCAGCCTCGCGCACCTGCAGGCAACCGATCCGGGTTTCCAGCCCGAGCGCGTGCTCACCGCGCAGATGCTGCTCGTCCCCGCGCGCTACGAGGACCAGGCGCGCCGCGCGTCGGTGGTGGAGCAGATCCTCGAGCGCGTACGGGCGGTGCCGGGCGTGCGCGCGGCCGGTTCGATCCATTTCCTTCCGCTCAGCGGGATCCACTCCGGCACCGGCGCGCACCGGCTCGACCGTCCCGTGCCGGCCCACGGCGAGGATCCCGGCGCGGGGGTCTCGGTGATCACGCCGGGATATCTGACGGCGATGGGCATCCCCCTGATCGCGGGCCGCGACTTCGACGCGCGCGACCGTCTCGGCGCGCCGCGGGTGGCGCTCGTCAACGAAGCGCTGGTCCGCGACTTCTACCCGGGCGAGGATCCGCTCGGGAAGCGGCTGTTCGTCGAATGGTGCGACGGCGACGAGGACTGCCGCCACGAGATCGTGGGGGTGGTCGGAGACGTCCGGCACGGCGGGCTGCAGCAGGCGGCCGAACGGACCGTGTTCCTGAGCAACGCGCAGGCGCCCTCGTTCGTGGCGTCGCTGGTGGTGCGGACCAGCGGCGATCCCGCGTTCGCCGCCGCCGCGGTGCGCGAGCAGGTGCGCCGCGTGGACCCCGAGCAGGGCCTGCTCTCGGTGCGGCCGATGGAAGGCGTCGTGGCCGACTCGATCGCGCGTCCGAGGCTGCAGGCGCTGCTGCTGGGCGGCTTCGCGGCGCTGGCCCTGGCCATGGCGTGCCTCGGCCTCTACGGCGCGCTCGCCTACTCGGTCGAGCAGCGCCGGCGCGAGGTCGGCGTGCGGGTGGCGATCGGAGCCACGCCGAGGAGGATCCTCCGGCTCGTGGTCGGAGAGGGCTTGCGGATGACCGCCGTCGGGCTGGCGATCGGAGCCGCCCTGGCGCTGGGGCTGGCGCGCTACGTGAGCGCGCTGCTCTTCGGCGTCACGCCCACCGACCCCGCCGTGTACGCGGGCGTCGGTACCCTGCTGCTCGCGGTGGCGGTGGCGGCGTCCTGCGCGCCCGCGCGCCGCGCGATGCGCGTGGACCCGGTCGTCGCGCTCCGCGAGGAGTGACCGGAGCTAGAGGCTGGTCCCGACCTTCGGCGACGACTTGATCGCGCCGTGGATGGCGCCGATCACGATGACCAGGAACAGGAGCTGCACCCACATCGGCATCGCGGACCAGACGTCCTGGTGCGAGGCGGCGATCATGCCCACCAGCATCGGCGCGCTCAGGAACGTGTTGATGCGCGAGAACAGCAGCGCGCGCTTGGGCACCTCGGGCGGAGCGGGCGTGCCGCCGGTCATCCCGCCGATGATCCGCTTCTGCGCCGGCCAGATCACGAACCAGACGTTGAACCACATGATCGTCCCGAGCAGGAGGCCGAACAGCATCCACATCCCGCGGCGGCTCAGGCCCCCGTCCGCGTCGAAGAGGTACCCCCCGTGCGGCCAGTACATCACCGCGAACAGCAGCAGCCCGAACAGCAGCGTGAGCATCGCGCCCCAGCGGAACCACCACAGCGAGCGCAGCAGAAGCGGCGGGTTCACGCGCGGCTTGAGCTCCTTCTCGAGAACGCCCTGGAACGGCACGTTGACGAAGTTGAAGAAGTAGAGATGGCCGATCCAGGTGATGCCCGCGAAGATGTGGAACCAGCGCAGCAGGAGCTGAACGGTCGCACTCGTCTCAGGGGACATGGAATCTCCCTCGCTGTTGACTTTCTGGCCCGTTTTTGACGGCGGTGCACCGATGATATTCAGCGCCGCCGCCGCATGTCAAGGTACTTGACACGCGCGGAACCCACGACATATGGTGGAGCTGGGATGGACAAGCCCAAGGATTTCTACCTCATCCTCGGCGTGTCCCGGGACGCGACCACTGCGGCCATCAAGCGCGCGTACCGCCGTCTCGCCAAGAAATACCACCCCGACCTCGACCCGGTGCGCGCCGCCGACGAGTTCCACGAGCTGCAGGCCGCCTACGAGACCCTCGCCGACGCGGAGCAGCGCCGCCGCTACGACGAGTCGCTGCGGCAGGGCGAGCGCGACGAGTTCCGCTCGCTGGCCTGGTCCTTCGTGCGCAGCCCCGCCGCCGGCGACCTGCGCCGACCGATACGCCCGGGCAGCCTCAGCGGCGAGATCCTCCTGACGCCGCGCGAAGCGGCGGCGGGCGGCGTGCTCGCGCTCGACGTGCCCGTGTCGGGGACCTGCCCGTCCTGCGAGGGCACGGGCGGCTTCGTCTTCGACTGCGGGCGGTGCGGGGGCGAGGGCAAGGTGGAGCGGCGGCTGCCGGTGCCGCTGCGCATGCCGCCGGGCGTGCGCGAGGGCACCGTGTTCCAGGTCGCGGTGGACGATCCCTCCCTGGTCTCGATCCTGCTGACCGTCCACATCCGCCAGTACTGAGGCGTCCGGGCCTGGGAAGCGGCCGTCCCACGCGCGGACAACCCGCGCGGACGCCGCGGGCAGGCCCGTCCGGCTAAGCGGCTCATCGGCGGGCCCTCCGCGCGGCTACCGCGCGCTGGCACGCGGCTTGTCACACCGCGCAGCGGAGGGCCTCATGGACAGCCTGTGGCAGGACCTGCGCTGGGGCGCCCGCGCGCTGGCGCGCAGCCCCTGGTTCACGCTCGTCGCGGTGGCCACCCTCGCGCTCGGCATCGGCGCGAACACGGCCATCTTCAGCCTGGTGAACGGGGTCCTCCTCCGGCCGCTGCCGTACCCGCACGCCGACCGGCTGGTCGTGACGCCGGTCTCGCTGCCGGACTTCGAAGACCTGCGCCAGGCCAGCCGCTCGTTCGACGCGCTCGCGGTCTGGGGCACGAACCGGTACACGCTCGGCAGCGAGGGCGCGGCGTCCGAGGCCGTGCTGGGCGCCATCGTGTCCTCGGGGTTCTTCGAGCTGCTCGGCGGCGCCGCGCGGGGGCGCGTCCCCGGCGAGGCTGACGGCCCCGAGCGCGTGGCGGTGATCGGGCACGGGCTGTGGCAGCGCCGCTTCGGCGGCGACGACGGCGTGCTCGGCCGCACCATCCGTCTCGGCGGCGACCCGCACACCGTGGTGGGAGTGATGCCGCCGCAGTTCGAGTTCCCCTCGGCGGAGTTCGAGGTGTGGGTGCCGCTCCGGCCCGCGCTGGAGAAGGCCGGGGGCCAGGCCCGCAACCGGTCGCTGCGGATCTTCCGCGCGCTGGGCCGGCTCGCTCCGGGCGTCACGCTGGCCCAGGCGAGCGCCGAGGCCGACGCGATCGCCGCGCGGCTGGCGCGCGCCTACCCGGACACGAACGAGCAGTTCCGTTTCGAGCTGGCCGGGGTGCACGAGCGCCTGGTGGGGCCGGCGCGGCCGATCCTGATCGTGCTGCTCGGCGTGGTGTCGCTGGTCCTGCTGATCGCCTGCGCGAACGTGGCGAACCTGCTGCTCGTGCGCGCCCGCGCCCGTGAGCGGGAGATCGCCATCCGCACCGCGCTGGGCGCGGACCGCTGGCGCGTCGTGCGCCAGCTCCTCACCGAGAGCGTGATGCTGGCCGCGGCCGGCGCCGCGCTGGGCGTGCTGCTCGCGCGCTGGGCCCTGGACGCGCTGCCCGCCCTCGGCCCGGAGATCCCGCGGCTGTCGGCGGTGCGCGTGGACCGCGCGGTGCTCGCGTTCACCGCCGCGGTGGCCGTGCTGACCGGCATCCTCTTCGGCCTCGCCCCCGCCTGGCAGGCGGTGCGCTCCGCGGCCGCGGACGGCCTGCGCGAGGGCGGCCGCAGCCTCACCGGCGCGGCGGGCGCCCGGCGGATCCGCTCCGCGCTGGCGGTGAGCGAGGTCGCGCTGGCCCTGGTCGTGCTGGTGGGCGCCGGGCTGCTGTTGAGGAGCCTGGTGCGGCTGCTCACGGTCGAGACCGGGTTCGTGGCCGATCACCTCCTGACCCTGGGCGTGGTGCTGGCGGCGGAAGACCGCACGCCCGCGCAGCGGGCGGACCTGGCGCGGCGCCTCGTCGAGGGCCTGCGGGCCGTCCCGGGCGTGACCGCCGCCGGCGGCGCCACCGGCCTGCCCCCGATCACGCCGCAGCGCGCGACCGAGTACTTCGTGGAGGGCCGCGAGGCCCCCACCGACCGGCGGCGGGCGTTCTTCGTGGCCGCGACGCCCGGGTACTTCGAAGCGCTCGGCGCCGCGCTCGTGGCCGGCCGCGCCTTCGAAGAGCGCGACGTGGCGGGAGCGCCCGAGGTGGTGCTGGTCAACCGCACCCTCGCGCGCGCCCTGTTCGGGGACGAGCCGGCGGTGGGCCGCCGGCTGAGGCTGGTGAACCCGGAGCACGGCGCGGGGTGGCGCACGATCGTGGGCGTGGTCGGCGACGTACGCTACGCCGGCCTCGACGACCCCGGCGGCGCGTGCCTCTACACCCCGTTCGCGCAGACACCGTTCCTCTGGACGTACCTGATGGTGCGGACCGCCGGGCCACCACTCTCGGTGGCGGGCGCGGTGCGCTCCGCGGTGGCGGCCACGGACCCGCGGCTCGAGGCCGCCGAGGTGAAGGCGATGGAAGACCTGGTCGCGGAGTCGGTCTCCTCGCCGCGCCTCAACGTCCTGCTGCTGTCTTCGTTCGCCGTGCTCGCGGTCGTGCTGGCGGTGGTGGGGATCTACGGGGTGATCGCGTATTCGGTGGGCCAGCGCACGCGCGAGATCGGCGTGCGCGTCGCGCTGGGCGCGAGCCGCGGGGACGTCGTCCGCCTGGTGACCGGCGAGGGCCTGCGTGTCGGCGCGCTGGGCGTGGGGCTGGGCCTCCTGGGGTCGCTCGCGCTGAGCCGGACGATCTCCCGCCTCCTGTTCGACGTGGGCGCCACCGACCCGATCACCTACGGCGCGGCCGGCGCCGCGCTGCTCGCGCTGGCGCTTCTGGCCAGCGTGCTGCCGGCCTGGCGGGCCAGCCGCGTCGCGCCGGCCACCGCGCTGCGCACCGAGTGAGCCGCGGCCGCGCGCCGGGTGCCTACAATGGAGACATGCCCCGCGCGACGGCGGCGCTGCCCACGGCGGCGCCGCTGATCCCGCCGCGGCCCACGCTGCCCGCGCTGCGCGAGGCGGCCGCGGGCTGCCGCGCCTGCGACCTGTGGCGCCGCGGCACGCAGACGGTCTTCGGCGAGGGCCCGCGCACCGCGGAGGCGATGTTCGTGGGCGAGCAGCCCGGCAACGACGAGGACCTGGCCGGCCGCCCGTTCGTGGGCCCCGCCGGCAAGCTCTTCGACCGGGCGCTCGAAGCCGCCGGCATCGCCCGCGACCGGACCTACGTCACCAACGTGGTCAAGCACTTCAAGTGGGAGCCCCGGGGCAAGCGGCGCATCCACGCCAGGCCCAACGCGCTGGAGATCACGGCCTGCTACCCGTGGCTGGAGGCCGAGATCGCGGTGGTGAAGCCGCAGGTGCTGGTCTGCCTCGGCGCGACCGCCGCGCAGGCGCTGCTCGGCCGCTCCTTCCGGGTCTCGAAGCAGCGGGGCCAGCTCGTGGCCTCCCCGCTGGCCCCCCGCGTGACCGCGACCGTGCACCCGTCCTCGATCCTGCGCGCGCCCGACGACGAGGCCCGACGCCGCGAGATGGAGCTGTTCGTCGAGGACCTCCGCCGCGTCGCGCGTGCGCTCTCCGGCGCCTGAGCCCATTTGGCGGGGCCTCCGATGCCGCCGATAATCGCGGCGGGAATGGACGAGGCGGACATCCGGCGCCTGGCCGCGGAGAGCGCGGCGCTCAAGCAGCGCTTCTTCGAGGAGAAGGCCGCCCAGCTCGTCGCCGTCGGGCGGCGCATCGCGGCGTCGCTGCGCGGCGGCGGCAAGGTGCTGGCCTTCGGCAACGGCGGCTCGGCGGCCGACGCGCAGCACTTCGCGGCGGAGCTGGTCGGGCGGTTCCGGCACGAGCGCGCGGCCTGGCCCGCGCTGGCGCTCTCCACCGACACCTCGGTGCTGACCGCGGTGGCCAACGACCTCGGCTACGAGAACGTGTTCCGCCGGCAGGTCGAGGCGCACGGGCGGCGCGGCGACGTGGCCGTGGGCATCACGACCTCCGGCCGCTCGCCGAACGTGCTCGCGGCCCTGCGCCTCGCGCGCGAGAACGGGCTGGTGACCGTGGGCCTCACCGGCGAGGGCGGCGGCGAGGTGAAGGCGGCGGTGGACCACCTGATCGACGTGCCGCACCGGGAGACCGCGCGCGTGCAGGAGGTGCACGCGATGGTCGTCCACGTCCTCTGCCAGGTCGTCGAAGACGACCTCCTCCGCGCATGAAGCCGCTCGACCTCGGCGGCGTGCGGACCTACCCGCTGGCGGAGCGGAAGAGCAAGGTGACGCTCGCCGACTTCGCGCGGCCGCACGCCCGGGGCGCGAGCGCCGCCGCCTTCCTCGAGTCCCTGCCCCGGCTCCTCGGCGCGCAGGCGCTGCGCGAGGTGGCGCGCGAGGTCCTGCGCGCCCGCGCCGGCGGCAAGCCGATCCTCTGGGGCCTGGGTGCGCACGTCCTCAAGGTCGGGCTCTCGCCGGTGATCGTGGACCTGATGGAGAGGGGCTTCGTCACGGGGCTGGCCCTCAACGGCGCGGGCATCGTGCACGACTACGAGCTGGCGGTGGCCGGCCAGACCTCCGAGGAGGTGGAGGCGGGGCTGGGCGCGGGCGCGTTTGGAATGGCGCGGGAGACCGGGGAGGAGATCAACCGCGCGATCGTCGAGGGCGACCGCGACGGGCTCGGCCTGGGGGCCGCGCTCGGGCGCTTCCTCGACGCGCGCCGTCCCCCTCACGCCGCGGTGAGCCTGCTGGCCACGGCCTGGCGGCTGCGCCGGGCCGCGACCGTGCACGTCGCGGTCGGCACCGACATCGTGCACATGCACCCGGCGTGCGACCCGGGGGCGGTGGGCCGCGCCACCCACCTCGACTTCCGGCTCTTCGCGGCGCAGGTGGCGGCGCTCGGCGGCGGCGGCGTCTACCTCAACGTCGGCTCCGCGGTGCTGCTCCCGGAGGTGTTCCTGAAGGCGGTCACCCTCGCCCGGAACCTCGGCCACGACCTGAGCGACTTCGCCACCGCGAACCTGGACTTCATCCAGTCCTACCGGCCGAACACCAACGTGGTGCAGCGCCCGACGCAGGGCGTGGGCCGCGGGTACAGCCTGACGGGCCACCACGAGATCCTCGTCCCCCTGCTCGCGGCCGCGCTGGTCGAAGGCGGGGGCTAGCCTAGCGCAGCCCGAAGCGCACGCCGACGCTGGCGCCCGGCTCGTGCCGCTTGTAGGGGTCCTCCAGGTAGTAGTAGACGCTCGCGAGCACGGCGGGATGGGCCACGCCGAACCGCCGCTCGCCCAGCGTCCACACCACCAGCGGTCCCAGGCGCTGCATGTCGTTCCACCGCGCGTCGCGCACGCGCATGAACTCGTGGTGCACGCCGGCCCGCAGCTTCCGTCCGCCGTGGCCGTCGCGCTCCCAGAGCACCGCCGCCGAGGTGTGCCAGACGGTGTTGGCGCGCGTGGAGTCGAGCAGCGTGTCGCGCAGCGGCTCGTAGAAGAACGCGTTGGGTCCGTTCACGTCCCAGCGCTCGAGGTGGAGCGTGCCGCTGGCCACCACGCGTCCGAGGCGCGCGCGCACGGTGGGCGCGACGAAGAAGCGCACGCCGGTGCCCGACACCGCCTGCGCGCGCAGCGCGCGCCGCGCGTCTTCGTCGAAGGCGGCGCGCTGGCTGGGGAAGCCGATCAGCGAGCCCACGACGCCGAAGTAGTAGACCGGCTCCACCCCGGCGCGCAGCTCGATCACGGAGAGCGGCGCCCAGGCCGCCCAGCCCGCCAGGCGCACGTAGGCCGGCGACACGTGGTTGGTGAGGCCGACGGCCAGGTGGGCGTCCGCGAGCAGCGGGTTACGGGAATCGCTGAGCGGCCAGCTCCACGCCGCCTCGAGGCTCTGCTGGAGCCCGAGATTGTTCACGGATCCGCCAAATGTGTCCGTGAGCGTGCGGCGCGGCGGCTCGGCGGCGGCCGGGGCGGCGCACAAGAGGAGCGTCAAAGCCCACGCGCTCTTCAACGGCCCGTCCTTTCGGACACGCGGCCGGTAAACCCTACACCGAAGCGGGCCGGCGCGCCAGCGAGCTAGCGGGCCGCGCGTCGGGGGCTGACCGGGCGCGGCAAGAGGTCGGCCAGGAAGCGGCCCGTGTAGCTCTCCGGCATCGCGGCGACCTGTTCGGGGGTGCCGGTGGCCACCACGCGCCCGCCGGCATGGCCGCCCTCGGGCCCGACGTCGATCACGTGGTCGGCGGTCTTGATCACGTCGAGGTTGTGCTCGATGACGAGCACGGTGTTGCCGCCCTCGACCAGCCGGTCGAGCACGCGCAGCAGCTTGCGGATGTCCTCGAAGTGCAGGCCGGTGGTGGGCTCGTCGAGGATGTAGAGGGTCCGGCCGGTCGAGCGCTTGGACAGCTCGCGCGAGAGCTTCACGCGCTGCGCCTCCCCGCCCGAGAGGGTGGGCGAGCTCTGGCCGAGCGCGATGTAGCCCAGGCCCACGTCGGCGAGGGTCTCCAGCGGCCGGCGCACCTGCGGGTGGTTCTTGAACACCTGCAGCGCCTCGTCCACGGTCAGGTCGAGCACGTCCGCGATGGAGAGGCCGTTGTACTTGACCTGCAGCGTCGCCTGGTTGAAGCGCTTGCCCTGGCAGACCTCGCACGGCACGTACACGTCGGGCAGGAAGTGCATCTCCACGCGCCGGACCCCGTCGCCCTCGCAGGCCTCGCAGCGGCCGCCCTTCACGTTGAAGGAGAAACGCCCCGGCCCGTAGCCGTGCATGCGCGCCTCGGGCAGGAGCGCGAAGAAGTCGCGGATGTTGTCGAAGAGCTTGGTGTAGGTGGCGGGGTTGCTGCGCGGGGTGCGGCCGATCGGGCTCTGGTCGATGTCGATGATCTTGTCGATCTCGTGCAGGCCGGTCACCTTGTCGTGCGCGCCCACCGGCATCTCGCTCCCGTGCAGCGCCCGCGCCACCGCCGGGTAGAGGATCTGGTTCACGAGCGTGCTCTTGCCCGCGCCGCTGACCCCGGTGACCGCCACGAACACGCCGAGGGGGACGTCCACCGTGACCGCCTTCAGGTTGTTCTCGCGCGCGCCGACCACCGTGATCTTCCGCCCGTCGCCCCGCCGGCGCTCGGCGGGCAGCGGGATCTCGAGGTCGCCGCGCAGGTAGCGGCCGGTGAGGCTCTGCGGTGCGCCTTTCACCTGCTCGGGCGTGCCCGCGGCCACGATCTCGCCGCCGTGCCGGCCGGCCCCGGGACCGAAGTCCACGATCCAGTCGGACTCCTCCATCGCCTCGCGGTCGTGCTCCACGACCACCACCGTGTTGCCGATGTCGCGCAGGTGCTTCAGCGCGGCCAGGAGCTTGCGGTTGTCGCGCTGGTGCAGGCCGATCGAGGGCTCGTCGAGCACGTAGATCACGCCGGTCAGCTCGCTGCCGATCTGGCTGGCCAGGCGGATGCGCTGGCCCTCGCCGCCCGAGAGCGAGGGCGCGGGGCGGTCCAGGGTGAGATACCCGAGCCCCACGTCGCGCAGGAAGCGCAGGCGCGCGCGGATCTCCTTGAGCAGCTCGGCCGCGATCGTGGCCTCCGCCCCCTGCAGCTGCAGGCCCTCGAAGAAGTCGAGCGCGCCGTCCACGCTGAGCGCGGTGGCCTCCGCGATGGTGCGCTCCGCGACCTTCACCCCCAGCGCCTCTGGCCGCACGCGGCGGCCGGCGCAGGCCGAGCAGGGCCGGTTGGACAGGAAGCGCTGGTAGTACTGCCGCATGTCCTCGGACTGCGTCTCCTTCAGGCGGCGCATCATCGAGACGAGCGCGCCCTCGTATCTCATCCGGAAGTGCCCGCCGCCCCAGGAGCCCTTGAGCTGCACGCGGACGCGGTCGTCGCCGGTGCCGAACAGGATGATCTTGCGGTGGGCGGCCGGCAGCGTCTTCCAGGGCGAGTTGAGGTCGATGCCGCGCTCGCGCGCGACCGCGCGCACCACGTCCGTGCCCCAGCCGGTCCCTTCGCCCACCGCGCCCAGCGGCTTGACCGCACCCTCGTTGATCGAGAGGTCCGGGTTGGGCACCGCGAGGTCGGGGTCCATCTCCATGCGCGTGCCCAGGCCCGAGCACTCGGGGCACATGCCCTGGGGCGAGTTGAAGGAGAAGAGCTGCGGGGTCAGCTCCGGGAACGACAGCCCGCAGTAGTGGCAGGCGCGGTGCTCGGACATCACGCGCTCGGGCTGCCCCTCGGGCGCGATCACCAGCGTCCCCTGGCCGTAGCGCAGCGCGGTCTCCACGGAGTCGGACAGCCGCTGGCCGAGGCCGGGCCGG
>DATBIZ010000276.1:0-7449 GCA_036556645.1 Vicinamibacteria bacterium
ATGTCGGCCATCAGGTCCCGCTGCGGAACGACCGGCACGGCCGGGCGGGCAGCCGCTGCCTCGCGAGGCGCGACCAGGTAGCGCATTCCGGCCTGCAGCTCCTCGACCATCACCGGCAGGCCGCCGGCAGTCATGTGGTCAAAGCCCATGACGTGGCCGAGCTCGTGGGTAACGACCGTCAGCAGGTCCATCCGCCCGTAGGCGGTGCTGCCCGGCGTTGCCGCCACCACGCCCTCGGCCAGACGCGCGCGGAACTCGCTGCTGTCCTCCGGCGAAAGATCCACGAACCAGCCATGACCGGCGCCGTCTATGTCGAGGAGCAGCGTCGCGCCCTCGGCGCGCCCGAGCGCTTCGAGGCGCTGGCGCAGCCCGGCCGGCAGCTCCAGACGCTCGCTGGCGCCCTCGGCGCACGGCTCGGACGGCCGGGGCCGGTCGGTGGGCAGCCGGAGCACCGGCACGTCGGCGAGCTGGGCGCGCCAGAAGGCGAGCTGCCCCTCCAGCACGTCGCCCGCGAGCCACTCGCGCTGCCAGGCCGCATGGTCCGCGGGCTGGACGGGCAGCGCGGGCAGCGGCGCCTCGCCGCCGGCGCGGTGCGCCCGGTACAGCTCGCCCAGCTCGCGGGTCAGCACCGCCAGCGACCAGCCGTCCGCCACGATGTGGTGCAGGGTGAGGAGGAGGGCGTGGTCGTGGCCAGACAAACGGAACAGGCGCGCGCGGACCGGCGCGGCCTGGGCGAGGTCGAACGGCCGCGCGCTCTCCTCCGCCGCGCGCCGCTGCAGCGCCTCCTCGCGTGTCGCCGCCGGCTCGCCGCCGAGGTCCTCGAGCTCCAGCGTCAGCGACGGCTCTTCGTCCACGACCTGCGCCGCGCGGCCGCCCGCCGCGACGAACCGCGTGCGGAGCGCCTCGTGGCGGCCCGCGAGGTCGCGCACGCTGCGCGCGAGCGCCGGCACGTCGAGCCCGCCCTGCAGGCGCAGCCCCAGGCGCAGGTTGTAGGCCGGGCCCGGGTCGAGCTGGTGCAGGAACCACATCCGCTCCTGTGCGAACGAGAGCGGGCGGTCGCCCGCGCCGGCGGCCTTCTGGAGCGGCGGCGCCGCGCGCCGGCCGGCCCGGCGCGCCAGCGCGACGCGCTCGGCGAGGCCGCGCACGGTCGGCGCCTCGAACAGCGCGCGCAGCGGGATCTCGACCTCGAAGGTCCGGCGCGCCTGCGAGACGACGCGGGTGGCGAGCAGCGAGTGGCCGCCCAGCTCGAAGAAGTTGTCCTCGGGCCCGACCGGGCCGCGCCCCAGCACGTCCGCCCAGATCGCGGCCAGCGCCTCCTCGGCCGGCGTGCGCAACACCCCCCCGCGGCGCCCGGGCGCCGTCTCACCCGGAGCGGGCAGCGCGCGGCGATCCACCTTGCCGTTGGGGCTGAGCGGCAGCGCGGGGAGGGACACGAACGCCGACGGGACCATGTATTCCGGCAGGCGCTCGAGCAGGTCGCCGCGCAGACGCTCCGGCGCCGCGGCGCCGACCACGTAGGCGACGAGCCGCTGGTCGCCGGGCCGGTCCTCGCGCGCGACCACCACCGCGTCCTTGACCTCGGGATGGCGGAGCAGCGCCGATTCGATCTCGCCCAGCTCGATCCGGAACCCGCGCACCTTCACCTGGAAATCCACGCGGCCGAGGTACTCCAGGCTGCCGTCGGGCAGCCAGCGCGCGAGGTCGCCCGTCCGGTAGAGGCGCGCCCCGGCCACCCCGCCGTAGGCGTCGGGCACGAACCGCTCCGCGGTCAGCTCCGGCCGGTTCAGGTAGCCGCGGCCGACCTGGACGCCGCCCAGGTACAGCTCCCCCACCGCGCCCTCCGGCACCGGACGGAGCGACGTGTCGAGGACGTAGGCCTGCGTGTTGGCGATGGGCCGCCCGATCGGCACGAGGTGCCGTGCGTCGTCGCGCCGGCACGGCCACCAGGTGACGTCCACCGCGGCCTCGGTGGGCCCGTACAGGTTGTGCAGCTCCGCCGGCAGCACCTCGAAGAAGCGCTGCTGCAGGTCGTACGGCAGCGCCTCGCCGCTGCAGATCACGCGGCGCAGGCTCCTCGCCTCGCGTGCTTCCTCCTCCTCGAGGAACAGCCGCAGCATCGAGGGCACGAAGTGCACGGTGGTGATGCGCTCGGCCGCCATCAGCCGCGCCAGGTAGGCCGCGTCGCGGTGACCCTCCGGCCGCGCGACCACCAGGCGCGCCCCCGCGAGCAGCGGCCAGAAGAACTCCCAGACCGAGACGTCGAAGCTGAACGGCGTCTTCTGCAGCACGCGGTCGTCCGTGCCCAGGCCGTACGTCTCCTGCATCCAGAGCAGCCGGTTGCACACCGCGCCGTGCTGGTTCATCGCGCCCTTGGGACGGCCGGTGGAGCCCGACGTGTAGATCACGTAGGCGAGGTGGGCCGGCGTGACGCCGCTGGCGGGCGCGTGGGCGGGAAGGACGGCCAGCGCGGCCGCCTCGGCGTCCACCGCCACCACCGCCGCGCGGTGCGCGGGCAGCGCCGCCGCCAGGCGCTCCTGCGTCAGCAGCACGCCCACGGCGGAGTCCTCGAGCATGAACGCCAGGCGCTCGCGCGGGTAGCCGGGATCGAGCGGGACGTAGGCGCCGCCGGCCTTCAGGATCGCGAGCAGCCCGACGACCATCTCGGCCGACCGCTCCATGCAGATGCCGACGCGCACGTCCGGTCCCACGCCGAGCGAGACCAGGCGGTGCGCCAGCCGGTTCGCGCGCGCGTCCAGCTCGCGGTAGGACAGGGTCTCGCCTTCGCACGCGAGCGCGGGCGCGTCCGGCGTGCGCTCGACCTGCGCCTCGAACAGCGCGTGCACGCAGCGCGGCCTTCCGTAGTCGCGCGCGGTGGCGTTCCACGCGGTGAGCACCTGGTGGGCCTCCGGCTCCGTCAGCAGGCGCAGCTCGGACACGCGCCGGTCCGGCCGGCCCAGCGCATCCCCGAGCAGCGTCTCGAAGTGGCCGGCCATGCGGTCGATGGTGGCGGTTTCGAACAGCTCGGCGCTGTACTCGAAGGCGAGCCAGCCGGGCTCGGCGTCGGTGACGTAGAGCGTGAGGTCGAACTTCGAGACCAGGTTCTCGACCCCGGCCGGGGACACGGTCAGGTCCGCGAGCCGGCGCGCGGGCCGGGGGATGTCGCGCAGGATGAAGGACACCTGGAACAGCGGCGAGCGGCTCAGGTGCCGCTCGGGGTTCAGGTCCTCGACCAGCTTCTCGAACGGCAGGTCCTGGTGGGCGTAGGCGCCGTGCGCGACGTCGCGCACGCGCGCCACCAGGTCGCGGAAGCTGGGGTCGCCGGACAGGTCCGTCCGCATCACCAGCGTGTTCGCGAAGAGCCCGACCAGCCGCTCCAGCTCGGCGCGCGTGCGGTTCGCGATCGGCGAGCCGATCGCGACGTCGTCCTGGCCGGTGTAGCGCCGCAGCAGGGCCGCGAACGCGCTGAGCAGCGTGATGTAGGTGGTGACGCCCGCCTCGCGGCTCCACGCGCGCACGCGCTCGACCAGCCCCGCGGGCAGCGGCCGCACGCGCCAGCCGCCCTCGAAGCCCTGCACCGCCGGACGTGGCCGGTCGGTGGGCAGGTCGAGCGCGGCCACGCCCTGGAGCTGGCGGCGCCAGTAGGCGAGCTGCGCGTCGAGCACCGGCCCGCGCAGCCACTCCCGCTGCCAGGCCGCGTAGTCGGCGTACTGGAGCGGCGGCTCGGGCAGGGGGAAGGGCTCTCCCGCGCGCGCGGACTCGTAGAGCGTCCAGAGCTCGTCGGTCAGCACGCTCATGGACCAGCCGTCCGCCGCGATGTGGTGCAGGCTCAGCAGCAGCGCGTGGTCCTCCTCGGACAAGCGCACCAGGATGGCCCGGAAGACGCGCTCGTCGAGGCGGAAGGGCGTCCGCGCCTCGGCCAGCGCCAGCCGGCGCACCTCGTCCAGGCGCTCGCGCTCCGGGAGATGGGCGAGGTCCACCTGCGCGAGCGGGAACGGCCCCGCCGGCGCGACGCGCTGCTCCGGCTGGCCGTCCACCTCCACGTAGCTGACGCGCAGGACCTCGTGGCGGCGCTCGACCTCGGCGAGGCTCCGGGCGAGCGCGTCGCGTTCGAGCGCGCCCTGCAGGCGGACCGCGGTGAACACGTTGTAGCGCGGGCTCCCGGGCTCGAGCTGGTCCAGGAACCACATGCGCTGCTGCGCGAACGACAGCGGCCGGTCGGCGGGATCGGGGCGCGGCGCGACCTCCTGCGCCGGCGCCTCGATCCCCCGCTCCTTGATCATCCGCGCCAGCAGCGCGCGCCGGCGCGCGGCGGCGTCGGCGACCGGCTGGCCCTGGCTCATCGGACGTGACCTCCCGTGGCTTCCTCGTCCTGGAGCAGGCGAAGGACCTCCTCGTCCGACAAGCTGTCCACGCTGCGGGCGAGCCGCGCGATCTCGAGCGACTGCCCGGCGCGCGGCTCCGCCGCGACGATGGCCCGCGCCATCGCCTCGATCGTCGGCGCGTCGAACAGCGTCTGCAGC
Source organism: Vicinamibacteria bacterium (assembly GCA_036556645.1). GTDB lineage: Bacteria > Acidobacteriota > Vicinamibacteria > Fen-336 > Fen-336 > DATKEG01. Next base: position 4,521 of record DATBIZ010000276.1, read on the forward strand.
TTGAGCGGGACGTGGAAGGTCTGGCGCAGCCGGTTCACGACCTGCATGGCCAGGAGGGAGTGTCCGCCGAGCTCGAAGAAGTTGTCGAGGACGCCGAGCGCCTCGAAGCCGAGCAGCTCCTGCCAGACGTCGGCCAGCGCCTGCTCCAGCTCGTCGCGCGGCGGCACGCAGGGCGCGTCCAGGGCCGGCCGCGGGTGCCGCGCGGACGGCGCCACGGGCGCGGCCACCGCGGCCTCCTCGGCCGGCGCTTCGTCCGGGCGGCGCATGAACGCGAGGCGCGACCCGAGGTCCACCGTGGACACGAGCACGTGCGGCTGGCGCAGCGCCAGCGCGCGCGCGAGCACCTCGCCGCCCTCGGCCGCGCTCATGCCGCCGGCGGCGATCCAGGCGCTGCGCTTCTCGACCATGGCTCGCGGCACCGCGGTCTCCACCGCCATGCCGCCGTCGCGCCAGGTGTCCCAGCCGATCGAGACCACGAGCGGCCGAAGGCCGGCCGCCTGCCGCGCGAGCGCGTCCTGGAAGGCGTTGGCGGCGCAGTAGTCCACCTGCGCGGCGCCGCCCTGCACGGCCGCCAGCGAGGAGCAGAGCGCGACGAAGTCCACCGTCCGGCCGCGGAGCGCGTCGAGGAGCACCAGGGTCCCGCGGACCTTGGGGGCGAAGACGCGCTCGGCCTGCTCGCGGGTCTTGAGCGGGATCACGCCGCCGCCCGCGATCCCGGCCGCGTGCACGACGCCGTGGATCGCGCCGAACCGCGCCTCGGCCTCCGCGAGCGCCCGCTCCATCTGCGCGCGGTCGGTCACGTCGGCGCTGAGCACGAGGACCTCGGCCCCGCGCGCTTCCAGGGCGCGGACGGCGTCACGCTGGCGGTCCTGCGGCGGCCGCCGCCCGAGCAGCACCAGCCGCGCGCGCACGGTGTCGGCCAGGTGGCCGGCCAGCCCCAGGCCCACGCCGCCGAGCCCGCCCGTGATCAGGTAGACGCCGCGCTCGCGCAGCGGCGGGCTCGGGCGGGCGCCGCCGCGCGCCGGCTCGAACGCCTGCGCCCAGCGCTCGCCGCGCCGATGCGCGACCACCGCGGGGCCGGAGGTCTCCTCGCACTCGGCGAGCAGCAGGGCCACGTCCTCGTCGCTCCACCCCTCCGGCTGCGGCCGCACGTCCACGCTGCGGCAGGTCAGGTTCGGGTACTCCTGCGGGATCACCCGGCACGGGCCGAGCACGGTCGCCTTCCCGGGCGACGGGCGCCCTTCCGCGCTGACCTCCTGCAGGCCGCTCGACACGACCGTGAGCGCGACGCGGCGGTCCGGCGCCTCCCCGCCCAGCGCGCGCGCCAGGGCCACCAGGCTGTAGAAACCGAGCTCCAGCGTCCGGTCGAGCGAGGGCTCGGCGCCGGGGGGATCCACGGTCCACAGGTGCGCGACGGCGTCCGGCGCGCCGTGCGCCGCCGCGACCTCACGCAGCAGCCGCGCGTGGTCGTCGGGATCGCCCGGCCGCACCCTCCACTGGGCGGCGGCGGTCCGCGCGAAGCGGTCGCCGGGCGCCACCGTGGCGACGGCGTGGCCGCTCCCCTCGAGCGCGGAGCGCAGCCCCGCGGCCAGGCCGGTGGTATCCGCGAACACGATCCAGGAACGCCGGCCGCGCGCGGGCGTCGGGGCGGGCTCGACCGAGGTCCACACCGGCCGGTAGAGCCACTCCCCGACGTCGTCCTTGCGCACCACGCCGCCGTCCGGGAGCTCCACCGGCCGCGGGCGGCTGCGGCGGGGGCCGAGCCAGTAGCGCTGGCGCTCGAACGGATACGCCGGCAGCGCCACGCGGCGGCGCCGTGCGCCAGCGTGCACGGCCGGCCAGTCGATCGCGACCCCGGCCGCCCAGAGCGCACCCAGCGCGGAGAGCAGCACCTCGTCGTCGGGACGCTCGTCGCGCGGGTGCCGCGCCGAGGCCACGACCACCACGGCGCCGCCGGGGTCGGACGACGCGCGCGCGAGCGCCGAGAGCGTCTGGCCGGGCCCGGCCTCCACCAGCACGTGGCCCCGCCCCTCGCCGAGCGTGCGCAGGCCGTCGCCGAAGCGGACGGTCTCGCGCAGGTGGGCCGCCCAGTAGGCGGGGTCGGTGGCCTGCTCGGCGGTGATCCAGGTGCCGGTCCGGTTCGAGACGAACGGGATCCGCGGCGCGTGCCGCGGCACCGCGGCCACGCGCTGCGCGAACTCGTCGAGCACCGGATCCATCGCCGCCGAATGGAACGCGTGCGAGGTGTGCAGCCGCCGGCACTCGACGCCGGCCGCGCTCAGGCGTGCGGCCAGGTCCTCGACCGCGTCGACGGGGCCGGCCGCGACCGACAGCGCGGGCCCGTTCGCGGCGGCCAGGCTCAGCGCGCCGTCGAGCCGCGGGCGCAGCTCGTCCTCCGGCAGCGGCACCGCGAGCATGGCGCCGGGCGGGACCCGCTGCATCAGCCGGCCCCGCTCGGCCACCAGCGCGAGCGCGTCCTCGAGCGAGAAGACGCCGGCCAGGCAGGCCGCCACGTATTCGCCCACGCTGTGCCCCAGCATGGCCTCGGGACGGACGCCCCAGCGCATCCACTGCGTGGCCAGCGCGTGCTCCACCGCGAACAGCGCCGGCTGCGCGAGCGCGGTCTGCTCGAGCCGCCGGGCCGCCTCGTCCTCCGCGCCGGGCGCCGGAAAGAGGACCTCGCGCAGGTCCAGGCCGAGGGCCGGCGCGAGCCTGCCGGCGGCATGGTCGAGCGCGTCGCGGAACCCGGGCGCGCGCGCGTAGAGGCCGCGCGTCATGTTCACGTGCTGCGCGCCCTGGCCGGGGAACAGGAACGCGACCGGCCGCGAGGCCGCCACGGCTTCGCTGCCTCCGGCGGGTGCGGCCTCGAGCGCGCGGCGGCCCGAGGCCGCGTCGCGCGCCACCACCGCGCGGCGGTGCCGGAAGCCCC
>DATBIZ010000277.1:0-3081 GCA_036556645.1 Vicinamibacteria bacterium
CTGTCCTGGAACTCCCAGACGCCGTCCACGCGCGCCGGGACGATCCAGGAGTGGACGTCGCGCCCCTGGACCTGAATCGACCGTTCGGGCGGCCAGTCCTCCATCGCGAACTGATGCGAGACCACGCGCGTCCCGGGCCCCAGGGCCAGGAGCCGGCTGCGCACGCAGAGGTTGAGCTGGGGCAGGAGGTACATCGTGACCACGGTGGGGCGGCCGAGGTCCTCCTTGAAGATGTCGCCGTGGACGATCCGGACCCGGTCCGCCACGCCCTCCACCTGGACGAGGCAGGCCGCGCGCTGCGCCAGGTCGGCGTTGTATTCGATGCCGACGGCCCGCGCGTTGAAGCTCTTCGCGGCGGCGATGGCGATCTTGCCGTCCCCCGCGCCGAGGTCCAGCACGAGGTCTTCCGGAGCGACCTGCGCCATCGAGAGCATGGCCAGGACGATGGCGTCGTAGGTCGGCACCCACACGACGTCCTTGCCGGGCTGTCCGACCGCGGCCGGGTGCGCGGCTTCGCAGTCGGCGGGCGTGCGCGGCTGCGCCTGCACGGCGCTGGCGGCCAGCAGCAGCAGGAACGCGGCGGCCGCCGATCGTGGCCGGCGGCCGGCTCGGGCGACGCGGTTACGGTCGCGAGGCGGCGGCACGCTCGTCGGCAAGCTGCTGCTGGAACGCCCGTTTGCGCGCGGAGACGTGGGACTTGAAGGCCTCGGGGTCCACGAACGGGTTCTCCCCGCCCTGGCCGAGCTTCGCGCGCTTCTCCTCCATGTGGAAGAAGGAGGTGTGCGCGCCGAGGAAGACGTCGGGCTTCAGCGACTCGAGCACCTCGAACGCACGGGCGAAGTCGCCGGCGATGCCGGGATACGAGGGCCGGTCCGCCAGCCGCGTGCCGGGGTTGATGCCGGTGCTGGCGGCGAACACCACGAGACGGGGCTTGCCGGCGTCCGGCACGGTGGTGAGCCACGTCGTGCTGCCCGGCGTGTGGCCGGGCGTCTTGCGCGCGGTGAGGGTCAGGCCTCCGAGCGTCACGGTGTCGTGGTCGTGGAGCGTGCGGTCCACCTTCACCGGGTCGAAGCGATACCGCAGGCCGGCGCGCGCGGCGCCCTCGCCGAACAGGTAGTCCGTGCGGCCCCCGGACTCCACGATGCTCACGTCACCGTCCATCACCGCCACGCGCCCGCCGCTGGTCTTCTGGAGCGCCGCGAGCGAGCCGACGTGGTCGAAGTGCGCCTGGGTCGTGAGCAGCACCTCGATCGCCGCGGGGTCGAACCCGAGCGCGCGGATCGACTTCTCGATCAGCGGCGCGGACTCCGGGAGGCCGCCGTCGATCAGCACGTGGCCCTGGGGCGTGGCGATCAGGTAGGCGGCCAGCTCGTTCGTGCCGACGTAGTGGACCGGGCCCACGATCCGGAACGGCTCGACCGGCTTGTTCCAGCCCGCGGTGTCCGGCGCCTGCGCGCTGGCCCAGGGAGCCGCGGAGACGCAGAGGTACATCGACAACGCGGCCAGGGGGCGGAGGCGCATCCCCGAATACTACTTCCAGTCCAGGCTGAGCTTGCCGCCGATCCGCCCGACGCTGACGTCGAGGCGTCGCGTCGCTCCCGGCGCGAACGTTCCCGTGATGCGCGACGTGCGGACGTTGTCGTCCCAGGTCACGCGCACGGTCACCTCGTGGCGGCCGGGCGCCAGGGTGAGGACCTCCTGTACGACGCCGCGGCGGAGCGTGAGGGCCAGGAGCCGTTTCGTGGCCTGCGCGTCGAACGCGTCGTCGAACACCGGCGCGCCGTCCACCCACACCTCCAGGCGCCCGCGGCGGAGATGGTGCTCGAAGTCGATCAGGAGCATCCCGGCCGCGGAGGCATCCGTGCCCGCGGGCGTCGCCTGCGGCTGGGCGGCGGGCGGCGCCGGCGCCCCGCCCTCGAGCGGCGGCGGCGCGGCCGCGCGTGCCTCGGCGGTCCCCGCCTCCGGGCGCGAGGACCACGGCATCTCGGCCTCGGTCACCACCGCCGCCCGTTTGACCGCGGCCACGATCCGGTGCCAGAAGCGCGCGTCGCCCGGCCGCAGGTGGAAGTAGCCCGCGGTGGTGGCGCCGAGCAGCCCGACCAGCAGCAGCCGGGTGCGCCACACGTGGCGGCGGCGCGTGCCGGCCGCCGCCGGAGGGGGCTGCGTGGCCGCGGGCGGGACGGCGCCGGCCGGCGCGGGTGGGAACAGCAGCGGTGGCGCGCCGGCGACGATGGTGGCGGCGCCGGTCTCCGGCTCCACCCAGCGGCTGCGATGCCGCGGCGGGCGGCCGCCGAGGACGTCCTCGATGTCCTCGGCCATGGCGCGGCCGTCGGGGTACCGGTCGCCGGGGCTCTTCGCCATCGCGCGGGCCAGCACGTATTCGGCTTCGGCGGGCAGGCCCTCCGCCGCGAGCGGCCGCGCGTGCTGGTACGCGACGCGGGCGAGGATGCCGGGCACGTTCGGCGCCTCGAACGGCGGGTGTCCCGCGATCAGCACGTAGGCCACCGAGCCGAGCGAGAACAGGTCCGTGCGCGCGTCCACCGCCTGGCCCAGCGCCTGCTCGGGGGACATGTACAGCGGCGTGCCGAAGAACTGGCCCGGCGAGGTGAGGTGGGTCGTCTCGAGCTTGGCGATCCCGAAGTCCATGATCTTCGGCTCGCCCGACGGCAGCACCATGATGTTCGCGGGCTTGATGTCGCGGTGCACCACACCCTGCTCGTGGGCGTAGCGCAGGGCCTCCGCCACGCGACCCACCAGGCGCAGCGCGTCGCGCCAGGGCATCGGGCCCTCCGCCGCGATGTCGGACAGCGTGCGCCCCTGCAGGTGCTCCAGCGCGATGTAGAGCATCCCCAGGCGCGCGTCCCGCCCGACGTCGTGGACCACCACGATCCCGGGGTGCGAAAGCCGCGCCGCGATCTGGGCCTCGGCCAGGAACCGGCGCTCGAAGTCGTCGCGCTCGCGGTCGGTCGGCGCGAGGGCCAGCCGGATCGTCTTCAGCGCGATCGTGCGGCCCAGGGCGGGGTCGTACGCCTCGTAGACCACGCCCATCATGCCGCGGCCGAGCTCGCCGCGAATCTCGTA
>DATBIZ010000278.1:0-13506 GCA_036556645.1 Vicinamibacteria bacterium
AGGTAGCTGTAGCCGGAGCCCACGATGGCCAGCCGCGGGAACTCCTTCTTCAGGATCGCGGTGGCCTGCACGTGGCGGGCCACCCCCCGCAGCGGGTCCTCGGGCGGCGTGTAGCCGTCGAGCGGCGGGAACAGCGCGGGCCGCTGCACGTGCGGGTTGTAGTAGGGGCTGCCCGCGGTCACGCACACCCATCGGATGCCGAGCGACTCGAGCAGGCGCAGCATCTCGCGTGCGTCGCCGAGCGCGGCGTCGAGGTCCTCTTCGTACAGACCGAACGCGCTGCGGTAGCCGCTGGCCGGCTCGGGCTGGCCCACGCCGTCGGCTCCCTTGCGCCAGGGCACGGTGTCGAAGCAGGAGAGCCGCACCATCACGCCGAGGCCCGGCGCTTCCGCGCGCAGGCCGGCCACCACCTCGCGGAGGAAGCGCGTGCGGTTCTCGAAGCTGCCGCCGTAGCGCCCGGGCCGCGCGCGCGCGGAGAGCAGCTCGTGGCCGAGGTAGCCGTGGCAGTGCTTGACGTCCACGTAGGGGAATCCGGCCTGCTGGGCCAGCCGCCCCGCGCGCACGAACTCGGCCGTCAGCCGGTCCAGCTCGTCGTCGGTCAACACGCGCACGCCGGCGGGGAAGCGGCGGTCGAGCAGGGGATGGTTGTAGGCGACCAGCGGCTCGGGCTTGTCGTGCGCGCAGGGCCGCGAGAAGCGGCCCGAGTGCGTGAGCTGCAGGCTCAGGAGCAGCCCGCGGTCGGTGCCGAACCGCTCCACGTGCGCGGACACGAGGTCCTCGCGCAGCCGGGCGATCGTGCCGACGTTGCCCTCCGTGAGCACGAGCTGGTGGGGGTTCGCGCGGCCGTCCGTGCGCACCGCCACCGCCTCGCCGCCCCAGATCAGCTTCGCGCCGCTCGTCCCGAACCGCCTCCACCGGCGCCGCGTCAGCTCGCTCGGGTCACCCTCCGGCGTGCCGTCCCAGCCCTCCATGGGCAGGATGCAGAACCGGTTGTCCACGCGCACGCCGTCGAGCTCGAACGGCCGCGCGAACGGCGACGAGGCCGGGGGCTCGAGCTGCGGATCGAAGCCAAGGGGGATCTGCGCGGCCGCGAGGTGAGCGCGGAACGTTTCGGCGGTCCGGAGCGCCGCCACTCGAGGCCACGTGGCACCGCGGTCCGGCGTCGGGCCGTCTCCGGCCTCCTCGGGCAATGGACTCTCCGGTCGGGGTGAGGTAGGGCGAAATATATGATATTTCCGGGCCGACGGCATCTTCTAACAAGAGGTTGCGATGCGTTGCCGGCGGAAGCCGGCCCTCGTACGCTGAACACGTGAACATCTCCCCCGGCTGGCCGCTCCGCCGCCGCGAGCTGGGCCTGATCGCGGCGTTCTGGACGTTCCTGGCGCTGCTCTCGATCGCCAACCGGGTGCTGGATCCGCGCGGCCCCGGCCTCAACCTCGTTCCGCCCTCGGTGCCGGTCGTGCTGATCCTGTGCGAGACGGGACTGTGGGCGATGCTGACGCCGCCGGTGTTCCGGCTCGCCGCGCTGCTCAGCCTCGGCCGCACGAACTGGCTCTGGCGCCTTCCGCTCCTGCTGGCGGTCGGGCTCGGCCTGGCGCTGCTCGTCCATTCCGCGGTCACGCTGGTGCGCACCGAGCTGCTGGAGTCGCTGCCGCGGCGCGGCGCCTCGTTGATGCCCGGCATCCGGCGCTTCTGGTTCCTGAACGATTTCGTGGTCTACCTCGGCGTGCTCGCCGCGGGGTTCGCGCGCGACTACTTCCGCCGCTACGAGGCGCGGAGCCAGGAGGCGCTGCGCCTGCAGGCGGAGGCCGCCTCGCTCCAGGCGCAGCTCGCCGAGGCGCAGGTGGCCGCGCTGCGCATGCAGCTCAACCCGCACTTCCTGTTCAACACGCTGCACGCGGTCTCCGCCCTGGTCGGCCGCGACCCCGCGGGCGTCCGGCGCATGATCGCGCGGCTGAGCGAGCTGCTGCGCTCCACGCTCGAGGAGAGCGGGGCGGCCGAGCGCACGGCCGAGCGCGAGATCGAGTTCATCCGCCGCTACCTGGAGATCATGCAGGTGCGCTTCGAGGGCCGGCTCGAGGTGCAGGTCGCGGTGGACCCCGAGGTGCGCCGCGCGCTGGTGCCGACCCTGATCCTGCAGCCGCTGGTGGAGAACGCGATCAAGCACGGCCTGGCGAAGCGGCGCGGCGGAGGGCGCCTCGAGGTCGGCGCGCGGCGCCGCGACGGCCGCGTGGCGCTGTCCGTGCGCGACACCGGTCCCGGCCTTCCTCCCCGGGGGACGGCCGGCGGCGGCATCGGCGTGCGGAACACGGAGGCGCGGCTCCGGCAGATGTACGGCGACGATCAGCGGCTCACGATCGAGACCCCGCCCGAGGGCGGTACGGTCGCGGTGGTGGAGGTGCCGTACCGGCCGGCGGCCGCGCCCGCGGACGCGGCCGAGACCGCGCCGGTCGCGCATGAGCGATAGCCCGGCGCTCCGGGTGCTGATCGCGGACGACGAGCCGCTGGCCCGTCTCCGCATCGAGGACCTGCTGCGCGACGAGCCGGGCATCGAGGTGGTCGCCACCGCCGAAGACGGCATCGAGGCGATCGAGGCGATCGAGAGGCACCGGCCCGACGTCGCGTTCCTCGACATCCAGATGCCGGGCGCGACCGGCCTCGACGTGGTGGCGCGCACCGGCCCCGAGCGGATGCCCGCCACCGTGTTCGTCACGGCCTACGACGAGCACGCGGTGAAGGCGTTCGAGCTCGCGGCGGTGGACTACCTGGTGAAGCCGTTCGACGACGAGCGCTTCGCGCGCGCTCTCGCGCGGGTGAAGGAGCGCGTGCGCGCCCGCGACGTCGAGGCGGCCACGCGGCGGCTGCTCGACGCCCTGGGCCCCGCGGCCACCGGCGGCGGCTCCGCCGGCGCGGCCGCGCCCGCCCCGCCCGCCGCTTCGCCCGCTTCCGGGTACGCGCCGCGGATACCCGTCGAGAGCCGCGGGCAGACGCGCTTCGTGCCGGTGGACGCGATCGACTACATCACCGCGAGCGGTCCCTACGCCGAGCTGCACGTCGGCGCGGCGACGCACCTGATCCGCGAGCGGATGCAGGAGCTGGAGCGCCGACTGGACCCGCGCCGGTTCGTGCGCATCCACCGCTCGGCGATCGTGCGGCTCGACCGCGTGGAGTCGCTCCAGCAGCGCCCCGGGGGCGAGCTGGCGCTCCGGCTGCGGGACGGCCAGGAGCTGACGGTCAGCCGCAGCCGCCGGCGCGAGGTGGAGGCGCGGCTCGCGCGCGCGCCGGCCCCGCCCCTGTAAACCTGACACGGCCGCTCCGTCGCCGGCGCTGCACGCGCGCGGCCGGCGCGCGCGACGTGGGCGCGGACACGCCGCACGGCCGCGTCAAAGCGCTCGCAACGTGCCGTCACTGCTCCATTTGCCCTGGACAGGCCCGGCACGCGCCCCAGGCGCGGTGCGGAGGCACGGGCCTTGCTGTTGGACAGCCCGACAAGGAGGCTGCAAATGCTCTGGACGGTCTTCGCGATCCTGCTGGTCCTGTGGCTCCTGGGTCTCATCGGCAACATCGGTGGCGGACTGATCCACCTGCTGCTGGTGGTGGCCGTCGTCGTCCTGCTGTTCAACCTGCTCAGCGGCCGCCGTACCGTGGTCTGACCCGGGGGTCCAGGAGCGCGGACGCGCTCCTTGACCACGGATCCGGATCCTTCGCGCCATGGCTGTGCGGGCATCCGCACACGCCGCGCATTCCCGCTCTCCGCGGCCGTCGCATGACACGTAGGCCCTCTCCGCAGGCGGGGGTTACGATCCCGCGTGCTCGGCTGGCCGCGCGACGTCACCCCGGCGCAGCGCCGCGCCCTGATCGCGGGCGGCCTCGGCTGGCTGCTCGACGCGATGGACGTGATGCTGTACTCGCTCGTCCTCGCCCACCTGATGCGCGACCTGGGCATGGGCAAGCCGACGGCGGGGCTGCTCAACTCGCTCACGCTGGTCGCGTCCGCGGTCGGCGGCGCGCTGTTCGGCCTCGTCGCCGACCGCATCGGCCGCACGCGCGCGCTGATGATCTCCATCCTGGTCTACTCGCTGGCCAGCGGCGCCTGCGGCCTGAGCACCACGGTCGCGCAGCTCGCGGTCTTCCGCTTCGTGCTCGGGCTCGGCATGGGCGGCGAATGGACGGCCGGCGCCGCGCTGGTCGCCGAGACCTGGCCGCCCGAGCACCGCGGCAAGGCGCTCGGGCTGATGCAGTCGGCCTGGGCGATCGGCGAGATGGTGGCCGCGGGCGTGGTGGCCGCGATCCTGCCGGCCTTCGGATGGCGCGCGGTGTTCTTCGCGGGCGTCCTGCCCGCGCTGTTCGTGCTCTGGATCCGCCGCGGCGTGGAAGAGCCGGAGATCTGGCGCGCCGGCGCCGCCCGCAGGGCGGCGGAGGAACGCACGGGGGCTCAGGGGGGAGCGCGAGGGCCATCGCAGCCGAAGTTCGCCGGCGGCCCGAGCGATCCCCCCGAGACGACGACGGCCATCGGTGCCGCGCGCCGGGCGGCCGTGCCCGCCTCCGGCCTGCGCACGCTCTGGCGCCCCGACCTGCGCCGCAACGGCACGCTGGCCACGGCCATGAACGCGTTGTCGATGTTCGGCTACTGGGGCCTCTTCACGTGGATCCCCGCCTACCTCTCCCTGCCGGTCGCGGAGGGTGGACGCGGGCTCGACCTGATGCGGACCACCGCCTGGCTGGTCGTCATGGGCGTGGGGAAGTGGCTCGGGTACGTCTGCTTCGGCTTCGCCGCGGACACCGCCGGGCGGCGCCGCGCCTACGTGGCCTACCTGCTGGCGGCGGCGGCGCTGGTGCCCCTCTACGGCCTCGCCTCGCGGCCGGCCACGCTGCTGGTGCTGGGCCCGCTGGTCGCGTTCTTCGGCACCGGCTACTTCTCGGGTTTCGCCGCGCTGACCTCGGAGCTGTTCCCGACCGAGGTGCGCGCGACCGCGATGGGCCTCAGCTACAACATCGGGCGCGGCCTGTCCGCGTTCGCTCCCTTCGTGGTGGGCGCGCTCGCCGCGCGCTACGGCCTCGGCGCCGCGTTCCTGCTCCAGGCGGGAGCGTTCCTGGCCGCGGCCCTGGTCGCGCTCGCGCTGCCGGAGACCCGAGGGAAGGCGCTCGACTGAGGCGCGCGGCCGGCCGGGCGCCGGCCGGCTGTATGATGGAGCGCATGGGGGCGCTTGAGCGGTGACCGCGGGTCCCGGCGTCGGTCCCACGTGCGGCTCTTCTCGACCCTGATCGGCGTCGTCCCCTCGAGCGTGCGCCGGGCCGGCTTCGGAGCGCTCGTGCTGCTCGGCACGCTCGTCCAGCTCCCCGACGTGCTGCCCCGGCGCGCGCCGCCGGGCCCGCGCCCGCCAAGCGACGACGAGCGGCGCGAGTTCCGCTTCACGCGCGCGGCGTACGGCGGCGCCTACGACGGCTACTTCCGCCGCAGCTGGGCCACCGACTTCCCCAAGGCCGACCGGCAGTTCATGATCGGCGTGCGGCGGCTGCTCACGCACCTGGACGCCTCCGAGTACGAGAACCCGGTGCGCCTCGACGACCCGGAGCTGTTCCGCTATCCGTTCCTGTACGCGGTCGAGGTGGGGCACATGTCGCTCTCGGAGCCGGAGGTGGAGGGGCTGCGCCGCTACCTGATGTCCGGCGGGTTCCTGGTCGTGGACGACTTCTGGGGCTCCTACGAGTGGGCCAACTTCGAGAGCGAGATCCGCCGCGTGCTCCCCGGCTGCCGGATCGAGGACCTGCCGCCGCACCATCCGCTCTTCAGCGCGTTCTACGACGTGAAGGAGTTCCTGCAGGTGCCCAACGTCGGCAATGCGATGATGGGGCGGACGTCCGAGCGTGACGGCTACGTCGCGTTCTACCGCGGGATCTCGGACGACAGGGGACGCCTGATGGTGGCGATCAACGCGAACACGGACCTCGGCGACGCCTGGGAATGGGCCGAGCGGCCGGAGTACCCGCTGAAGTACTCGACGTTCGCTTTCCAGATGGGCGTGAACTTCATCGTGTACGGGATGAGTCATTGACCGCGATCATGTCCGCACCTGATGTTCGGCGCTCGCAGCGGAGCGTTTCCTCCTCCGCGGCGCGGTGGGTTCATCCCGTCGCGACGCGCACGATGAAGGGAAGCGCGGAGCGGAGAGCGCCGCATCCCACAATGACGCCCGGCGTGAACTTCATCGTGTACGGGATGAGCCACTGATGCCGCGGTGGCTCGAGGGGCCGTTCGAGTTCCTGTTCAAGTACAGCCCCTACCTCTACGAGAAGGGCGCGTTCGTGATCGGCACGCCCTGGCCGGCGGTGGCCGTGCTGGGGCTGGGCCTCGCCGCGGTCCTCTGGAGCTACGGGCACGCGCGCGGCGTGGCCCGGCGTGACCGGGCGGTGCTGGCCACGCTGCGGGTGGCCGCCCTGGCGCTGCTCTCCTTCTGCCTGCTGCAGCCCGGGCTCGTGCTCTCGACCGCGGTGCCGCAGCAGAGCTTCGTCGGCCTGCTGTTCGACGACTCGCGCAGCATGCGCATCGCGGACGACGGCCAGGCGCGCGCGGAGCGCGTGGCCGAGGCCTTCGGCGCCAAGGGCCCGCTGGTGAAGGCGCTGTCGGACCGCTTCAAGCTGCGCTCCTTCCGCTTCGCGGAGAGCGCGTCGCGCCTGGGGCGCGTGGAAGACCTCGAGTTCACGGGCACCCGGACCTCGCTGCAGCGCGGGCTGGACGGCGCGCGCCAGGAGCTCGCGTCGGTGCCGCTCTCGGGGCTCGTGCTGGTGACCGACGGGGCCGACAACGTGCCCGCGGGCGAGCTCGCCGACCTCCTCCTGGCGCTGAAGGCGCGCGCGGTGCCGGTGTTCACGGTCGGCGTCGGCCGCGACCGCTTCGAGCACGACGTCGAGATCACGCGCGTGGACCTGCCCTCGAGCGTGCTCAAGGGCACCTCGGTGACGGCGGAGGTGCGCCTCGCGCAGCGCGGCCTCGGCGGGCAGAAGGTGCAGCTCCAGGTCGAGGACGCGGGGCGCCTGGTGCAGACGCAGGAGGTCACGCTGCCCGACGAGGGCGAGTCCGCGGTCACGCGCGTGCACCTCACCGCCGCCGAGCCCGGGCCGCGCACCTTCCGCTTCCGGGTGGCCGCCCACCCCTCGGAGCCGATCGCCGAGAACAACCAGCAGGACGTCCTGGTGCAGGTGACGGACGACCGCGAGAAGATCCTGTACGTCGAGGGCGAGCCACGCTTCGAGCTGAAGTTCGTCCGCCGCGCGGTGTCCGAGGACAAGAACATCCAGGTGGTCTGCCTGCAGCGCACCTCGCAGAACAAGTTCCTGCGCCTGGACGTGGACGACGGCGAGGAGCTGGCCGCGGGCTTCCCGCGCACGCGCGAGGAGCTGTTCCGCTACCGCGGCCTGGTGCTGGGCAGCGTGGAGGCCAGCTTCTTCACCGCGGACCAGCTCCGCATGATCGCGGAGTTCGTGAGCCAGCGCGGCGGCGGGCTGCTGGCGCTGGGCGGCCGGCACGCCTTCGCCGAGGGCGGCTACGCGCGCACGCCGCTGGCGGACGTGCTGCCGGTGGTGCTGGAGGAGCCGCGCACCGAGCCGCGCTTCTTCGCCGCGCTCAAGGTGGAGCCGACCGCGTTCGGGATGACGCACGGCGTCACCCAGCTCGCGGCCACCGAGGAGGAGAGCGCGGAGCGGTGGAAGACCCTGCCGCCGGTCTCCACCCTCAACCCGGTGCGGCGGACGCGGCCGGGCGCGGTCACGCTGCTGACCGGCCGCGGCGACGGGCTTCCGGGCCCGCAGGTGGTGCTGGCGTACCAGCGCTACGGAGCGGGCAAGGCGCTCGCGTTCACGGCCCAGGACTCCTGGATGTGGCAGATGCACGCGGACGTGCCGCTGGAGGACATGACGCACGAGAACCTCTGGCGCCAGCTCCTGCGCTGGCTGGTGAGCGGCGTGCCGGGGCCGGTGGGGGTGACGGTCACGCCCGAGCGCACCGCGCCGGGCTCGGCGGTGACCGTCACCGCGACCGTCCACGACGAGCGGTTCCTGAAGGTCAACGACGCGCAGGTGACCGCGTCCGTGACCGCGCCCTCCGGCGCGCAGCGGACGGTGCCCCTGGAATGGGCGGTGGGCAAGGACGGCGAGTACCGCGCCACGTTCACCCCAACGGAGAAGGGTCGTCACGACGTGCGCGTGGAGGCCACGCGCGCCGGCCTCACCCTGGGCGGCCACACCGCTCACCTGCAGGCGGCCGACCTCGACGCGGAGTACTTCGGCGCGGAGATGCGGCGCGAGCTGCTCGAGCGCATCGCCGAGCAGACCGGCGGCCGCTTCTACACGCTGGACACCCTGGCCAGCCTGCCCTCCGACGTGGGCTACAGCGGCGGGGGAGCGACGGTACAGGAGACCAAGGCGCTCTGGGACATGCCCGCGCTGTTCCTGGCCGTGGTGGCCCTCGTCTCCGCGGAGTGGGGCTACCGCAAGTACCGGGGCCTCGCGTGACGCGCGCGGCCTGGGCGGCCCTCGCGGCCGTGCTCGCCGGCGCGCCGACGGCGGCGGCCGGGGACAGCCACCTGGTGATCGTGGTCGGCCTCGGCGGCGAGAAGAAGCTCGGCGACGCCTTCCACCAGACGGCGCTCGCGATGATCGGCGCCGCCGAGAAGAAGCTCGGGGTGAGCCTGGCCAACATCGCGTACCTCGGCGAGAAGGCCGCCGACCCGTCGGTGCCGGTCTACCGCGGCCGCGCCACGCGCGAGTCGGTGCAGAAGGCGCTGGCCTCGGTCGCGCAGCGCTCGGCCCGCGGCGACCTGGCGTTCGTGCTCCTGATCGGCCACGGCACCGCGCAGGGCGGCGAGTCGCGCTTCAACCTCTCCGGCCCGGACATGAGCGCGGCCGACTTCGCGCCGCTGCTCGACGCGCTCGCCGGCCGCACGGTGGTGCTGGTGAACACGGCCAGCGCCAGCGGCGACTTCGCGCGCGTGCTCGCGGGCAAGGACCGGGCGATCCTCACCGCCACCAAGAGCCCGATGGAGGGCAACCAGACCGTGTTCGCGACGCACTTCGTGGCCGCCTTCAGCGGCGAAGGCGCGGACGCGGACAAGGACCAGAAGGTGTCGCTGCAGGAGGCGTTCGACTACGCGCGGCGCGAGGTGCAGCGCCACTACGAGAAGCAGCGCCGCCTGCTCACCGAACACGCGGTGCTCGAGGACCAGGCGCAGGGCGCGCTCGCGCGCACGGTGTTCCTGGGAACCGGGGGCGAGACCCTCACTGCCTCCGAGGCGTCCGATCCCGCGCTGCTCGCGCTGCGCCAGGAGCGGCGCGAGGTGGAGCGGCGGCTGGAGGCGCTGCGGGCGAGGAAGGCGCAGCTCGCGGCCGAGGAGTACGAGCGGCAGCTCGAAGGCCTGCTGCTGGAGCTGGCGCTGAAGGACGAGGCCATCCGCCGGCGCACCGCGGAGCGGCGGCCGTGAGCCGGCCCCTGGCGGTGGCGGTGCTGGCCGGCCTGGGCCTGCTGGGCGGGGGCGCGGGATCGGTGCCCCCGGTGGGCGCGCAGGACGCGGCGGCGGCGCTGCGCGCGGGCGACTACGGGCCGCTGATCGCGGGCCTGCAATCGCGCGCGCGCGAGGCGCCGCGCGATGCGGCGGTCCACCGCGCGCTGGCGCGGACGCTGGCCGAGGTCTCCCGCTACCGCGAGGCGGAGGACGCGGCGCGCTCGTTCCTGGCGAGGAACGCCCGCTCGGCCGACCTCTGGAACACGCTGGGCGAGGTGCTGCACGCGACGGGCCGGCTCGACGAGGCCGCGGCCGCCTACCAGAAGGCGGTCTCCGGTCGCGCCGCGGACGCGCTGTCCGCGGAGGCCAACCTGGCCGTGCTGCGCTTCGAGCGCGGGCAGCGCGAGGAGGCCGAGCGCGGCTTCGAGCGCCTGATCGACGCCTACAACGCCGGCGGCGACCTCTCCTCGGAGGACCTCGCCGCGGTGGCGACGGCCTGCCGATACCTCGGCGCGGACGACCCGCAGCTCTTCAAGGACGCGCTGAAGGCGTTCGACGAGGCGATCGGCGCCGACCCGGGCAACCTGGACGCGCGCGTGCGGCTGGCCGAGCTGTTCCTGGAGAAGTACAACGGCAGCGACGCCTCCGCCACCCTGGCGGAGGTGCTGGAGGCCAACCCCGCCCACCCGCGCGCGCTGGTCGCGATGGCGCGCGTGCGCGACTTCGACGGCGCGCCCGGGGTGCTGGAGCTGGTGGGGCGCTCCCTGGAGGTCGCGCCGAACCTGCCCGAGGCGCGCGTCTTCCGCTCCGAGATCCTGACCGCGCAGGAGGACTTCGAGGAGGCCGCGGCGGAGGCGCAGAAGGTCCTGGCGCTCAACCCGGTCTCGCAGCCGGCCCTGGCCGTGCTGGCGGCCGCGCGCTACCTGCAGGAGGACAAGGCCGGCTTCGAGGAGGCGAAGAAGCGCGCCCTGCTCGCCAACGCGCGCAACGCGGAGTTCTACAACACGGTGGCCGAGGTCTGCGTGCGCAACCGGCTCTACGCGGAGGCGGTGGAGTTCGCCGCGCAGGCGGTGGCCCTGGATCCGCGCTCCTGGCGCGGCTTCGGGATCCTCGGGCTGAACCAGCTCCGCGTGGGCCGGATCGAGGCCGGGCGCAAGAACCTGGACGCGTCGTTCGCGGGCGATCCCTACAACGTGTGGATCAAGAACACGCTGGACCTGCTCGACACCCTGCCGCAATACGTGGAGACCAGGACGCCGCACTTCGCGCTGGTCGTGCACGGCAAGGAGTCGGCGCTGCTCGCGCCCTACGTCGCGGAGCTGGCCGAGGAGGCCTACCAGACGCTGGCCGCCCGCTATCGCTTCCGGCCCCCCGCGCCGATCCGGGTGGAGGTCTACCCCAGCCACGGCGACTTCTCCGTGCGCACGGTCGGGCTCGCGGGCCTGGGCGCGCTGGGCGCCTGCTTCGGGCCCGTGCTCGCGCTCGACTCGCCGTCCGCGCGCGAGATCGGCCAGTTCAACTGGGGCTCCACCCTCTGGCACGAGCTGGCGCACACGATCACCATGGGCGCGAGCGAGAACGAGGTGCCGCGCTGGCTCGGCGAGGGCCTGGCGGTGCTCGAGGAGCGCCGCGCGCGCGAGGGCTGGGGCGACGACCTCACGGTCGAGTTCCTGAAGGCGCTGCGCGACGGCAAGCTGCTGCCGATCGGCGAGCTGAACCACGGCTTCGTGCGGCCGACCACGCCGGACCAGATCGCGATCTCCTACTACCAGGCGTCGCTGGTGGCGGAGTGGATCGAGGCCCAGAAGGGCTTCGGCGCGGTGCTCGACCTGCTCAAGGCCTACCGCGACGGGCGCGCGACCGCCGAGGCGTTCCCGTCGGTGCTCGCGACCACCCTGGAGGAGTTCGACGCCGGCTTCTTCGCGCACCTGAGGCAGCGCTACGCGGGGCCGCTCGCCAACCTGTCCGAGTTCGAGAAGGAGCTGGCCGCCGGCCTCGCCCTGGTGAACCAGCGGCGGCCGGGGGAGGCGCAGCCGCGGCTGGAGAAGGCGCGCGCCCTGTTCCCGGAGTACGGCGGCGACAACAGCCCCTACTGGGCGCTGGCCGCCGTCTACAAGGAGAGAGGCGACCTGGCGGCCGCCGCGGAGCAGCTCGCGAAGCTGACCGCGATCAACGAGCGGCACTACCGCGCGCACCGCGAGCTGGCCACGCTGCTCGAGGAGCGGGGCGACCGCCGGGAGGCGGCGGCCGCGCTCGAGCGCGCGCTCTACATCTGGCCGTTCGACGCCGCGGTGCACGAGCGCCTGGCCGCGCTCGGCGGCGCGCTGGGCGACCACGCGCGCGTGGTGCGGGCGCGGCGCGCGCTGGTCGCGCTCGACCCGGTGGACAAGCCGGAGGCGCTCTACCAGCTCGCGCTGGCGCTGGCCGAGGCGGGTGACGCCGCGGGCGCGCGGCGCGAGGTGCTGCGGGCGCTGGAGCTGGCGCCGCGCTTCCAGCGCGCGCAGGAGCTGCTGCTGCGCCTGCACCGCGGCACGGCGGGGGCGTCCGAGTGAGGGCCCCGCTGGTCGCCGCCGTGCTCTCGGCCGCCGCCGCCATCGGGGCCACCGACGTGGGCCAGCCGCAGGTCCGCTACGAGAACCGGCCCTACAACGGCAAGTTCACCTTCATCCGCGTGAAGTTCGAGCCGACGCGCTGGGGGCCGGGCAACTACACCTGGGGCCTGGACCTGAAGTGGAACCACGACTACCCGCGCGGCGAGTCGCACTTCACCAAGATCCTCAGCGAGCTGACCACCCTGGACGTGAACACGGGCGGCGGGAACATCCTCGACCTGGACGACCCGGAGATCTTCAAGTACCCGGTCCTGTACCTGTGCGAGGTCGGGTTCTGGCAGCCGACCGCCTCGGAGGCGGCCAACCTGCGCGCGCACCTCCTGAAGGGCGGCTTCCTGATCATCGACGACTTCGCGGGGCCGCAGTGGGGCAACTTCGAGCAGTCCATGCGGCGCGTGCTGCCCGGCGGGCGGCTCGTCACCCTCGACGGCGGGCACCCGGTCTTCGACTCGTTCTTCCGCGTGGACGTGAAGACCTTCCACCATCCGTACTTCCGCGGGTTCCCGGCCACCGTGCTGGGGATCTTCGAGGACAACGACCCGGCCAAGCGGCTGATGGTCGTGGTCAACTACAACCAGGACCTCAGCGAGTACTGGGAGTGGTCGGACACCAACTGGGTGCCGATCGACCTCTCGAACGAGGCCTACAAGTTCGGCGTGGACTACGTCATCTACGGGATGACGCACTGAGGACTGAATGAGCGCCAGCGTTCGCGAGACGGCTCCGGCCCCCGACGACGTCGCCCTGGCCGAGAAGATGAAGCAGGGCCGCGACCGCATCCTGGCCGAGCTGCGCAAGCTGATCGTGGGCCAGGACGACGTGGTCGAACAGGTGCTGATCTCGCTGTTCGTGGGCGGCAACAGCATCATCACCGGGGTGCCGGGACTGGCCAAGACCCTGATCATCCACACCCTGGCCCAGGTGCTGGACCTGAAGTTCTCGCGGATCCAGTTCACGCCCGACCTGATGCCCTCGGACATCACGGGCACGGACATCATCCAGGAGGACCCGGTGAGCGGGCAGCGCCGGATGGTCTTCGCGCCGGGCCCCGTGTTCGCCAACGTGGTGCTGGCCGACGAGATCAACCGCACCCCGCCCAAGACCCAGTCGGCGCTGCTGGAGGCGATGCAGGAGCACCGCGTGACCGTGCAGGGCAAGACCTACACGCTCGAGGAGCCGTTCTTCGTGTTCGCCACCCAGAACCCGATCGAGCTGGAGGGCACCTACCCGCTGCCGGAGGCGCAGCTCGACCGCTTCATGTTCGACATCGTGATCGACTACCTGCCGGTGGACGAGGAGGTGCAGGTGGTCTCGAACACCACCGCCATCCAGAGCCTGCGCTTCGAGCGCACGGTGACCGGCGAGGACATCGTGGCCTTCCAGAAGCTGGTGCGCCG
>DATBIZ010000279.1:0-1927 GCA_036556645.1 Vicinamibacteria bacterium
GCCCACCGTGATGCTGCGGTTGTCGCTGAGCACGTTCTGGAAGTCGTTGCGGTGCAGCGAGAGCAGCTCGGTGTCCTCGACCGCGATCGCGGTGGCCGAGCGCGGCTCGTTGTCGAGCAGCGCCATCTCGCCGAAGAAGTCGCCGGCGCCGAGCAGCGACAGGATCACCTCCCGCCCGTCGTCGCCCAGGATCGTGACCTTGATCCGGCCGTCCAGGATCATGAAGAAGAAGTCGCCCTGCTCGTTCTCGAAGAAGACGACCGAGTCCTTCGGGTACCGGCGCCGATTGGCGACCTTCGCCAGGCTCTGGAAATCGGCCTCCGTCAGTTCCGAGAAGATCGGGACCGAACGGAGCAGTTCCAGCTCATCCATGCTGCCGCCTCCGGGTTCGGATCCTACCAGAAACCCTAGGGTCCGACGAGGCGAACCAGCCCGTCCAGGATGTGCGTGGCCTCGGCGCCCGAAACCGGGCGCCAGGCCTCGAACGCGCCGGCCGGGGTGAGCTCCATCAGCCCCGCCCCCACCGCCCGCGCCGCCGGGTAGTAGTTCAGGTTTCCGCGCGACATGTCGGTGATCGCGGGCGCCGCGGCGGCGGGGTGGTTCAGCAGGTCGAGCACGCGCTGCACGGCCCGGGCGAGGTCGCCGCGGCGGACGGTGGCGCCGGGCTGGAACGTGTGGTTCGGGTACACGGTCATCGCGTCGTAGGAGAGCGCCTTCAGGATGTGCTCGCGCGCCCACGAGCCGGAGATGTCGATGGCCACCGGCGGCGTGCCCGCCGGCGCCCGCGACAGCGCCGACACCTTCACGGACAAGAGCGCGGCCAGGTCCGCGCGGGTGATCGTGGGGGCGCTGGCGATGCGCCGGTACTCCTCGGGCATCCGCAGCAGCTCCATCTGCTCGCGCACCTCGGCCGAGCGCCGTAGCGCCTCCTCGTCGCGGGGGTCCCGCTCGAGGATCCGCCGGTACGTCGCCAGCGCGCGGTCGAGCTCCTGCCCCGCGGCCTGCAGCTCGGCGAGCCGGAGCAGCACCTGGCGGTCGCCGGTGGGGTCGGCGGCGAGCACCGCGATCGCGCCCGCGCGGTCGCCGCGCCCGGACAGCAGGTCGGCCAGCTCCAGCCGCAGCCCCGCCACCTCCGGCGCGTCCTCGAGCGCGGCGCGGTAGATCGCCTCGGCCCTGGCCTTGTCGCCGGCCGCGATCGCCTCCCGCCCCTCCGCCAGCCGCTGCTCGGTGAGCTGCAGCCGTACCTCGGCGAGCCGCCGCCGGATCACGGTGTCCTGCGGCGCCGCGATCTCCGCGCGCCGCAGCAGCTCCAGGGCCCGTTCGCCCTGGCCGGCCCGCCGCGCCGACGACGAGGCGCCGATCAGCGCCGGGACGTAGTCCTCGCGGCGGGAGAGCACGGACTCGAAGAGCCGCAGCGCCTCCTCGGCGCGGCCGGCGCGCAGGCGCGCGTAGGCCAGGGCCGTCTCCGCGGGCACCAGCGCCGGCCGGTCCCGCAGCATCCCCTGCAGGTCGCGCTCCGCGCGGGCCACGTCTCCGGCGCGGACGGAGAGCCAGGCGCGCTCGAGCCGCTCGACCTCCTTGGGGAGCAGCTCCCCTGGCGCGGCGGTGGGGAACGCGTACTCCTCGGTGTCGGGGGGCAGCGGCGCGCGCGGGGCGGGCCGGGCGCAGGCGGCCGCCAGCGCGGCCAGCGCGAAGAGCAGGGGGCGGGCGCGCGTCATCCGATCAAGTGTTCCCGGTACCGCTCGATCAGCCGCTGGGGCAGCTCGGCCTGGATGTGCACCTCGTCACCGTCCACCTCGTGCGAGACGACGCGGCCGGCCGTGTAGACGCGGGCGATGGCGCGGACGTCCCGGGCGGCGAAGCGCAGGCGCACGCTCCGCGGCGCCAGCTGCAGCCGCGCGGCGAGGGCGGCCTTCAGCTCCTCGAC
>DATBIZ010000280.1:0-6154 GCA_036556645.1 Vicinamibacteria bacterium
GGCCCTGCAGCGCGAAGTCGGCGCGCTCCGCGCCGCCCACGACCACGGTTTCCGACGCCGAGAGGGGCCCGAGCGGCACGCCGGCGCCGTCGAGCGTCGAGACCAGGCGGCTGTGCAGCCGTGCGTCGAACTCGATGCGGATGCCGGGGCCGGCGGCCTGGGCGGCCGGGGGGGCGGCGGCCGGGGCGGCGGGCGGGGCGGCGGCCGCCGAGGCCAGGAAGAGCGCGACTGCGGACGCCGCGGACCGCATTCCCCCTCCTAATACGTGACGCGCAGCTCCACGCGGTAGCGCTTCAGCCAGTGGTCGCGCTCCTCCGCCCGCGCGCTGTCCTTGAAGCGCTGGAGCTGCCCGACCGCGTGCAGGGCCACGCCTTCGTACAGCCGCACGCCGACGTCGCCGCGGTGGCCTTCCCAGCCCGTGCCCCAGAAGAAGTCGTCGGTGGCGTAGGCGGCGAGGGTCGCGTCCTTGTCCACCTTCGCGTACGTGTACTCGAAGCGGGAGCGCGCCGTGCGCGTGGAGCCGAGCACGAGCGCCAGCCAGACGCCCACGCGGTCGGCGTCCGCGGCGGTGTTGAAGCAGACGTCCGCCGCGATCTGCCAGGGCATCACGCCCTCGTTGCGCAGGCGCAGCACGCCGTCGAGCACGTGGTAGTCGAGGGCGAGCGGGCCGCCGGCCGCCGCGCGCGTGTTCTGCCGGCGGATCGCCGGCTCGAGCGCGGCCGTCTCGCGGAAGAGCAGGTAGGACGCCACCAGCTCCAGCTTCGTGCGCGCCTCCGGGGGAGAGCCCAGCGAGGCGGAGAGGATCAGCATCTCCGTCTCGTCGTCTTCGTACGCGTGGCTGCCGCGCGCGGCCAGCGCGCTCACCCCGAACCGCGAGCCGCCGCCCCCGAGGTGCACGGCGGCGCCTTGCGGCCGGATGTCGCGGTCCCAGATCATCTCGGTGAAGGCGATCGGCATCGGGAAGCGCCCGCCCTCGATGCGCAGCCACTCGGCCGGCTTCAGGCTGGCGAAGGCCAGGTCGAGCCGCGTGTCGCGCGAGCGGTAGTTGTCGCGCACCAGCGCCGGGGTGCCGCCGCCGGGCGCCTCGTCGTTCTCGTCCTCGCTGTGGTTGAACTCGGCGCCCACCCCCAGCAGCAGCCACTTCAGGCCGACCTCGACCCGGGGCCGCACCTGCAGGCGCCAGCGCTCCTGGTTCGGGCCCTGGAACACGTCGCGCGTCCACTCGTCGCGCCAGAGCGCGTCGCCGTTGAACTGGAAGCCGTACTGCTCGGTGGCCTGGGGGACGCTCTGCGCCCGCGCCGCGGCCGCGCCGCAGAGCACCGTCAGCACGGCCAGGGTGGACGCACGAGTCATGCAGGGGGCCTCCGCGCGCGATGTTATACGATCGAGCGTTGCGGAGCCGCGCCTGAGCAGGATCGTCGTGGTGATCCCGGCCGTGGACGAGGAGCAGGCGATCGGCCGCGTGCTGCGCGACCTGCCGCCGATCGTCGCGGAGGCGATCGTGGTGGACAACGGGTCGCGCGACCGCACCGCCGAAGTGGCGCGCGCGGCCGGCGCGCGCGTCGTGCCCGAGCCCCGCCGCGGCTACGGCCAGGCCTGCCTGGCCGGCATCGCGGCCGCCGGCGGGGCGGACGTGATCGCCTTCCTCGACGGCGACTACAGCGACTACCCGGAGCAGCTCGCGGACGTCGTCGCGCCGCTGCTCGCCGGCGAGGCCGACCTCGTCATCGGCTCGCGCCGCAGGGGACGGCGCCAGCCCGGCGCGCAGCCCTGGCACGCGGAGGCCGGCACCCGGCTCTGCGTCTGGCTGATGAACCGGCTGATCGGCACCGCCGCCACCGACCTCGGCCCGTTCCGGGCGATCACCGCCGCGGCGCTGCGCCGGCTCGACATGCGCGACCGCGGCTTCGGCTGGACGGTCGAGATGCAGGTCAAGGCGCGGCGCCGCGGGCTCCGGGTGATCGAGGTGCCGGTGGACTACCGGCCGCGTCTCGGCCGCAGCAAGATCAGCGGCACCCTCTCCGGCAGCCTGCGCGCGGGGACGCGCATCCTGGGCACGATCGCGCGGCATGCGCTCCGCCCCGACGGCGCGTAGCCCCGCCGTCCCGGACATCCTGGGGCCGGGCTTGGACGTCGTCTTCTGCGGGATCAACCCCGGCCGGCGCTCCGCGGAGGCGGGCGAGAACTTCGCGAACCCGCGCAACGACTTCTGGCGGCTCCTGCACGAGGCCGGCTTCACGCCCCGGCGGATGCTCCCCTCCGAGCAGCACGGCCTGGTCGCCTACGGCTGCGGCATCACGAACGCGGCCGACCGGCCGACGCGTGGATCCGGCGACCTGCGGCGCGCCGACTTCGCGGGCGCGGCGGACCGGCTCGCGCGGCTCTGCCTCGAGCTGCGGCCGCGGTTCGTCGCGTTCGTGGGCAAGGAGGCGTGGCGCGGCGCGTTCGGCTCCCGGGCGCCGCTCGGGCTGCACGGCCAGCGGCTCGCGCAGACGTCGCTGTTCGTGCTGCCGTCCACGTCGCCCGCGAACGCCTCCGTGCCCTACGCGGAGCGGCTGCGCTGGTTCGCCGAGCTGCGGCGGCTCGTCGCGGGGCGATGACACGGGCGGCGCGGCCCGCGCTCGTCGTCGCCGGCGCGGCGATCAGCGCCTGCGTGGCCGCGTGGGCCGCGCTGGGCGACCTCACGCCCGCCGTGCACGTGCACCTGGCGCTCTACGCGCTCGCGTTCGCGGCGTACCTGCTCGCGCTGCGCGGCGCGCGGGACCTGTCGGCGGCGGGGCTGCGCGCGGCGATCGCGGTCGCGATCGGGTGGCGCCTGATCCTCGCCTTCACGCCTCCGCTGCTCTCCGACGACGTGTTCCGCTCGGTGTGGGAAGGCCGCATCCAGGTCCACGGCCACAACCCGTACGAGTGGAGGAACCGGCCCGAATCCGACCGGCTGGCCGGCCTGCGCGACGAGGTCTGGCGGCGGGTGAACCACAAGGAGTACACCGCCATCTACCCGCCGCTGTGGCAGCTCGCGGCGCGCGCGGTGGTCGCCGTGCACGACTCGGTGGCCGCGCTGAAGCTGTTCCTCGTCGCCTGCGAGCTGGCCGCCCTGGCCGCGCTCGCGCGCCTGCTCCGCCCCCGCCGGCTGCCGCGCGAGCGGCTGCTGGTGCTCGCCTGGAGCCCGCTCGCGCTGGTGGAGGTCGCGGGGTCCGGCCACAACGACGTGTTCGCGATCGCCTGGCTCGCCTTCTCGCTGCGGTGGCTGGAGAGCGGACGGCCGTTCCGGTCGGCGGTCGCCGCCGCGCTCGGCGCGCAGGCCAAGCTGCTGCCCGCGCTGGTCGCCGCGGGCTGGGCACGCCGCTACCGGTTCCGCCACCTCGCCCTCGCCGTGCTGGTGGCGCTGGCGCTCGTCGTCCCGTTCCGCTGGGCCGGCCCCGGGCTCTGGATGAGCCTGACCAAATACGGCCAGTTCTGGCGGTTCAACGAGACCGGCTTCGCGGCGGTGGCGGCGCTCACCGGTGGGCACGCCGCCGCCGTCGGCGTGTGCCTCGCGCTGCTCGCGGCGCTGGCCGCCGCGCTGGCGTGGCGGCGCGCCGAAGCGACCACGGCCGGCTTGACCCTGGTCACCGCCTGGCTGCTGCTGACGCCGAGCGTCCTGCCCTCGTACGCGGTGTGGCTGCTGCCGTGGCTGGTGCTGCGCGACGCGCCCGCCCTGCTCCTCTTCACGGGCACGGTGCAGCTTGCCTACCTGGTGTACCCCGGTTGGCTGGCCGGCGGAGCGTGGGCGGTGGGATGGGACGTGCGCGCGCTCGAGTATCTTCCCTGCGTGGCGCTCGCGCTGGCCGCGCCCGTCCGCACGCGGTGGGGGGCGCCGCGGCTACACTGGCCCGCGTGGCACCGGACGCCCTGATCGTCTTCGTCAAGGACCCGCGCCCGGGCGGCGTGAAGACGCGGCTCGGGGCCGCGCTCGGCGACGAGCACGCGGCGCAGCTCTACCGCGCGCTGGCCGAGGAGGAGGTCCGCCGGACGCAGCCGGCCCCACGCGACTACGAGCGCTTCTTCTTCTTCGCCCCGCCCGAGGCGGGCCCCGCGGTCGCGCGGTGGTTCCCGGGAGAGACCTTCCTGCCCCAGCGGGGGGCGGACCTCGGCGAGCGCATGGCCAACGCGTTCGAGACCGTCTTCGCCCGCGGCGCGCGGCGGGTGGCCATCATCGGCACGGACGTGCCCTGGGTCTCGCGCGAGCTGGTCAAGGAGGCGCTGCTCGCGCTCGGCGACCACGACGTCGTGATCGGCCCCGCGCGCGACGGCGGCTACTACCTGCTCGCGCTCGACCGCGCGCGGCCGATGCTCTTCGACGCGATCCCCTGGAGCACGCCGGCGGTGCTGTCGGCCACCGCGGAGCGCGCGTCCGTCCTGGGCCTGCGGCTCAGCGTGCTCGAGCCGCTCTCCGACATCGACACCCTGGAGGACCTGCGGCGCGAGTGGCGCGCGGTCCGCCCGCTGCTGGCCGGCCGTGCCGGCCTCATCGCGGCCGTGGAGGAGGCTTTCGCGCAGCTCCCGTCCGCGTGACCCAGGACGAATCCGATCGCCACCAGGCGAAGCGGGCGATCATCACCGCCAGGCGCGGGTCTCCCCCGGCACGTCACGACGGCCGCGCAGCACGATCCAGGCGACGGTGGTCCACGTCGCCACCGCGAGCACGGCGCAGACCAGGCTGAAGCGGCCCAGCGCGGGCGGCACCGACGGGGTGCCGAACAGCAGCAGCCGCAAGGTGGTCGCGAGGCCGATCTCGACGGTCCGCCAGGCGATCGCGAGCGCGCTCAGCGTGCCCCAGAAGACCATGGCCCAGAAGACCAGCAACAGCGACCGCGCGAGCGGGTGGCTGCCGGCGCTATCCGGCACGCGTCCCGGCCGGCACCGGCCGCTCCGGCACGGCTATCCGAGCCCGTTGTGCTTCTTGCGGATCAGGGCCAGGAACTCCTCGCGCGTCTGGACCTGGTCGCGGAACGCGCCCAGCATGCACGAGGTGACGGCCACCGAGTTCTGCTTCTCCACGCCGCGCATGATCATGCAGAAGTGCATGGCCTCGATGACCACGCCCACCCCCCGCGGCTGGATCGCGTCCTGCAGCGCCTGCGCGATCTGGACGGTGAGCCGCTCCTGCACCTGGAGCCGCCGAGCGAACGCGTCCACGAGCCGTGGGATCTTCGAGAGGCCGATCACGCGGCCCTTCGGGATGTAGGCCACGTGCGCCTTGCCGAAGAACGGAAGCAGATGGTGCTCGCAAAGGGAAAACGCATCGATGTCCTTCACCACCACCATCTCGTCGTAGCTGACGGTGAAGAGCGCGCTGTTGAGCAGCGCGGAGACGTCCTCGCGATAACCCTTGGTCAGGAAGCGGAACGCCTTCTCCACGCGCATCGGCGTCTTGAGCAGCCCCTCGCGCCGGGGGTCCTCGCCCACCGCGGCCAGCACCGCGCGCACGTGGCGGGCGACGTCGCCCTCGCCGTCCGCGCGCTTCTTCCGCGCGCTAGCCACGGACCGGGAGTTCCAGCCGGTACTTCGTGCCGACGTCCACGCGCGTCGGCAGCTTGGTGACCGCGCACGACCGGCAGATCGGCTCGCCGCCCGCCGGGTCGTCCCAGGTGCGCTGCTTCTGCGCCTGGCGCAGCCGCTCGAAGTTGGGGCTGGCCCAGGCTTCCTGGATGCTCTTCACCAGGGGATAGTGCGGCACGCGCGTGACCGGACCGCCGTCGATCTCCAGCGTGAACCCCTGGCAGCAGGGCATGGTGTGGCGGCCGTCCCAGGTGACCACCATGCGGCGGAAGGGGTCGGAGCACTGGAACTCGTCGGCGCTCATCTGCCGCCAGTGCGCGGCCTTCCAGTGGTGCTGCGTGCCGGCGGGGAAGTAGCACTCGCTGACGGACATCCAGTCCACGCCCATCTTCCCGCGCCAGAACTCCTCCATCCGCCCGCTGTCCACGTGCTCGGCGTTCAGGTGCGTGCGCACCACCGAGGCGCGGATGCGG
Source organism: Vicinamibacteria bacterium (assembly GCA_036556645.1). Classification (GTDB taxonomy): domain Bacteria; phylum Acidobacteriota; class Vicinamibacteria; order Fen-336; family Fen-336; genus DATKEG01. Next base: position 6,018 of record DATBIZ010000280.1, read on the forward strand.
CAGTCGGGGGCGCCCTTGCCCTCGCTCCGCGCGCGCACGGCCGAGCGCACCGAGTTGAGCAGGATCTCCCAGCTCCCGCCCACGCGCTGGCGGTGATAGGTCTCCGGGTCGCAGGCGTCCACCGAGAACATCAGGTC
>DATBIZ010000281.1:0-3732 GCA_036556645.1 Vicinamibacteria bacterium
TGGACAAGGACCCGAGGCATGGCGGCGCGGTGGAGCTGGTCGCGCAGCTCGAAAGCGGCGACGAGCCGCGCGGGGTCTTCCGCAAGCTGCTCCGCGGGTAGCTGTCCCTCCCGCCGGGGGGGCATAATGGCCTTTCCTCACAAGACGGTGGCGACGAAGGAGGCCAGATGCCCCGGGTAGTGCGCTGCGGCCTGATCCAGGCGCGGAACGTCAAGGGCCCCGACGCGGGCCTCGAAGCCATCAAGAAGGCGATGGTCGAGAAGCACCTCAAGCTGCTCGAGCAGGCCGCGAAGAAGAAGGTGCGGATCCTCTGCTTCCAGGAGCTGTTCTACGGCCCGTACTTCTGCGCGGAGCAGGAGACGAAGTGGTACCACCTCACCGAGCGCGTGCCCGACGGTCCCACCGTGCAGCTCATGCAGAAGATGGCGAAGAAATACGGGATGGTCCTCGTGGTGCCGGTCTACGAGGAGGACCAGCCGGGGGTGTACTACAACACGGCGGCGGTCCTCGATTCCGACGGCACCTACCTCGGCAAGTACCGCAAGACGCACATCCCGCACTGCAAGCCGGGGTTCTGGGAGAAGTTCTACTTCCGGCCGGGAAACCTGGGCTACCCGGTGTTCGAGACCGCCTTCGCGAAGGTGGGGGTCTACATCTGCTACGACCGCCACTTCCCCGAGGGCGCGCGCGCGCTCGGGCTGGCCGGCGCCGAGATCGTGTTCAACCCGTCCGCCACCGTGGCCGGCCTCTCGGAGTACCTCTGGAAGCTGGAGCAGCCGGCGCACGCGGTGGCCAACGGGTATTTCGTGGGCGCGATCAACCGGGTCGGCCACGAGGCCCCCTGGAACATCGGCGAGTTCTACGGCCAGAGCTACTTCTGCGATCCGCGGGGCAAGATCCTGGCCGAGGCCCCGCGCGACGAGGACGCGGTGGTGGTGGCCGACCTGAACCTGGACCTGATCGAGGAGGTGCGCGCGGTGTGGCAGTTCTACCGTGACCGCCGCCCGGACGCCTACGGCCCGCTGGTGCAGCCGTGAGCGCGACCGCCCCGGCCGGGGGCCGCTCCGCGCCGCGCACGTACCGCAACTACATCGGCGGCCAGTGGGTGGACGCCGAGGCGGACAAGACCGTGCCCAACCTCAACCCGGCCGATACGCGCGACGTGCTGGGGCACGTGCCGTTCTCCAGCGCCGAGCAGGCGCGCCGCGCCGCCGCCGCCGCGCAGGCCGCCTTCCCCGCCTGGCGCGACACGCCGGCGCCCCGCCGCGGCGCGGTCCTGTTCAAGGCGATGGCGCTGCTCGACGCCGAGAAGGAGGAGATGGCGCGGCTGCTCACGCGCGAAGAGGGCAAGACGGTCAAGGAGTCGCTCGGCGAGATCCAGCGCGCGATCAACATCCTCGAATACACCGCCGGCGAGGGCCGGCGCCTCGGCGGCGAGACCGTGCCGTCCGAGCTGCCGAGCAACTTCGCCTACACCCTGCGCCAGCCGCTGGGCGTGGTCGCGTGCATCACGCCCTGGAACTTCCCGGTGGCGATCCCGGTGTGGAAGATCGCGCCGGCGCTGGTGTGCGGCAACACGGTGGTCTTCAAGCCGGCCACCCTCACGCCCGAGACGGCCACCGCGCTGGTCTCGCTGTTCGAGCGCGCGGGCGTGCCCCCCGGCGTGCTGAACCTGGTGCTCGGCTCCGGCGGCACCGTCGGCCACGCGATCCTCGACCACGACGCGGTCCGCGCGATCTCGTTCACCGGCAGCAACGAGGTGGGCGCGGAGATCTACGGCCGCGGCGCGAAGCGCATGGCCCGCGTGCAGTGCGAGATGGGCGGCAAGAACCCGGTGGTGGTGATGGCGGACGCGGACCTCGACCTCGCGGTCGAGAGCACCGCGCTCGGCGCCTTCGGCTCCACCGGCCAGCGCTGCACCGCCACCTCGCGCGTCATCGTCGAGGCGCCGATCGCGGACCGGTTCGTGGAGGCGCTGGTGGCCCGCGCGCGCAAGGTCAAGGTCGGCAACGGCGCGGAGGCCGGCGTGGACATGGGCCCCGCGGTGGACAAGTCGCAGTTCGAGACGGACCTCCGCTACGTGGAGATCGGCCGCCAGGAGGGAGCGGAGCTGCTCTGCGGCGGCCGCGCGCTCGGCGAGGGAGTGCTCGCCCACGGCTACTTCGTGGAGCCGACCGTGTTCGACCGCGTCACCACCGCGCACCAGGTCGCGCAGGAGGAGATCTTCGGCCCCGTCGTGTCGGTGATCCGCGTCAACGGCTACGAGGAGGCGATCGAGGCCGCCAACCGCGTGCGCTTCGGCCTGGCCGCCTCGATCTTCACGAGCGACGCCAACCACGCCTTCCGGTTCGTGGAGGGCATCGAGGCCGGCATCGTGCACGTCAACAACGGCACGCCGGGCGGCGAGGCGCAGCTCCCGTTCGGGGGCACCAAGGCCACGGGGGTGGGCCCGCGCGAGCAGGGCACGACCGCGATCGAGTTCTACAGCGAGATCAAGACCGTCTACGTGGACTACACCGGCCGCCAGGGCGGCGGCAAGATCCCGTCCTGGCGCTAGCAGCGGGTCGAACGAGATCCCTGCGTACGACGGGAGGGCTGCTGTTGCTCGTGGGTGTGCTCGCACCTTCGGCGGCTGGCGGAGACGGGACGATCGTCGTCCATCTCGCGGACGGGTCCAGCGTTCCGCTCCTCGACTGGACGCTCTCCTACGAGTACCTGACCTGGCCGGCGGGGTCGTCGCAGGCGATGGGCACGACCGGGCGGCGGGACACGCGCGAGCTCTGGGTCGGCCGCAAGCGCCTGGACACCGCCGGCGTGACCGTCGAGATCGAGCACCGGATGCTTCCCAACAATCCCGGTGAGGGCGTGATCGGCCCCGCCGAGATCCCGGTGGTGAGCCGGCTGCGCCTGGTGCAGGCGGGCGGCCGGGCCGAGCAGCTCCGGCCCGAAGCGCCGCACCGGGAGCTGCTGCTGCCCGAAGCCGCCAAGGGCGCGTCCGTGCTCGCCCGCAGCCTGGACCTCCGCGGCACCACGCTCGGCGGCACGCGGCGCGAGCTGTGCGTGGTCAGCTACACCCTGCTGGTGCAGTGCGGCGTCGAGCGCGGCGGGCGCGTGGTCAAGCTGGAGATGCCGCCCGCCGAGTGAGCCGGCGGCCTCGGCCTCCGGGCTCGGGCCGGCGTCAGGGCCGCCGCCGGCGGTCGGCGTCGCCGGCGCCGGCCGGCCGCTCGCGCAGCCGGCCGGCGTCCTGCAGCGCGCGGCGCAGCAGGAACTCGATCTGCGCGTTCAGGCTGCGCAGGTCGTCGTTGGCCCAGCGCTGGACCGCGTCGAGCACGGCGGGATCCACGCGGAGCAGGAAGGCCCTGCGGTCGGCCACTCGCCCCTACTGGTACAGGGTGCCCGTGTTGACCACCGGCTGAGCCTCGCGGTCGGCGCAGAGCACGACGAGCAGGTTGCTGACCATGGCCGCCTTGCGCTCCTCGTCGAGCCGCACCTGCGTGCTCCGCGCGAGGTGCTCCAGGGCCATCTCCACCATGCCGACCGCCCCTTCCACGATCCGCGCCCGCGCGGCCACGATGGCGCCCGCCTGCTGCCGGCGGAGCATCGCCGCGGCGATCTCCGGCGCGTAGGCGAGATGGCTGATCCTCGCCTCCACGACGTCGACCCCGGCCTTGGCCAGCCGGTCCTGGATCTCCTGCTTGAGGTCGCGCGCCACCGCGGCGGTGTTCCCCCGCA
>DATBIZ010000282.1:0-7108 GCA_036556645.1 Vicinamibacteria bacterium
GCGCTCGGGCAACTGCCCGCCGCGGAGGTGAACACCGCCCTTCGCTACCTGCGCGAGCTCGTGACGACGCGCGGCCTCCCCCCGAAAGTCCTGATCGTGCACCAGTTCACGCTGGGGATGTTGCCCGACAAGCAGGACATCGCCGAAAGCCCCGGGGTGGACCTCGTGCTCGACATGGACGGCTTCGGGTCGCAGGCGCTGAAGAGGGCCACCTACGGGGCGATCCTCCGGCAGCGCCGGCTGGAGTTCTCCGGGATGAAGCTGTTCTACGAGCAGGACGACGGCCTGCTCTCGCCCGCGCAGGTGATGGCGCTCGACCCGGCGCCGGCCGTCGTGGTGTACCAGTAGACGCGAGGCCGGACGCGCACGTGATGGACTGGCTCACCTGCAAGGTCCAGCACCTCGAGGGCTGAGGCAGGAAGTGCGAGGCTGGCGCCGCCATTGCATGAGCGCGGTGCGTCGGGACGTGGCCGCCCGAGGAGAGCGAGGATCGCATGGCCGTGCACGCGGTGCTCGGGGTCACCGGGAACACGGGAGGCGCAACGGCGCGCGCGCTTCTCGCGCGGGGCGTTCGCGTCCGCGCGGTGGTGCGGGACGCCGGCCGGGGTGCGCCGTGGTCCGCGCGGGGCGCCGAGGTGGCGGTGGCGGACCTCGCCGACGCCGCCTCCCTGGCCGGCGCGTTCGAGGGCGCCGACGCCGCCTACGTGCTCAACCCGCCTGCCTACACGCTGCCGGACCTGTTCGCGCGCGCCGAGGCGCTGGCCGGGTGCGTGCTGGCCGCCGCGAGGGCGGTGCGCCTGCAACGGCTGGTGGTGCTCTCGTCGATCGGCGCGCACCTGGCCTCCGGCACCGGGAACATCGGCACGAACCACACGTTCGAGCGCGTGCTGGGCGCGCTCGACGGGACGGTCACGTTCCTGCGACCGGCCTACTTCATGGAGAACTGGGCCTGGGTCGCGTCCCTCGCCGCGGAACGGGGCGTGCTGCCGAGCTTCCTGTCGCCGGCGGACCGCGCGCTCCCGATGGTCTCGGTGGCCGACGTGGGCGAGGCGGCCGCGGACGCGATGCTCGACCCGCGCGCCGGGGCCCGGGTCGTCGAGCTGGCGGGCCCCGCGGCGTGCTCGCCCGACGATGCCGCGACCGCCTTCTCCGAGGCCCTCGGCCGGCGCGTGACCGTGGCTGCCCTCCCGGAAGCGGAATGGCCGGAAGCTCTGCGGGGCTGGCGGTTCACCCCGCGCACCATCGCCGCCTGGATCGAGCTGTTCCGCGGCTTCAACGCCGGCCGCATCGGCTTCGAGAAGGACGGCGCGGCCACGATCGGCGGCCGCACCTCGCTCCGGGACGCGGTCCGCCGCATCGTGGGAGCCGGCGTGGCCCGGTGAGGCCCGGCGTCCTCGGGCGCGCCTGGCAGGTGTCGCGGCGCTTCGCCGGCGCGCTCGTCCTGCCCTGGCTGCTGCGCCGCCGCCACCCGTCCGGCCCGGAGCGCGTGCAGGTCGCGCTCGAGGAGCTGGGCGGCGCCTGGATCAAGCTCGGCCAGGCGCTCGCGCTGCGCTTCGACGTGCTCCCCGCCGAATATTGCCTGCAGCTCTTCCAGCTCCTGAACCAGGTCCGTCCGTTCCCGGCGGACGACGTGCGGCGCGTCGTCGAGCAGGAGCTCGGGCGGCCGGTGGAGGCGCTCTTCCGGGAGTTCGAGTGGGAGCCGATCGCCGCCGCCTCGATCGGCCAGGTGCACCGCGCCGAGCTCCCGGACGGGTCGGTGGTGGCGGTGAAGGTGCAGCGCCCGGGGGTGCGCGACTTGATCCGCGCCGACCTGCGCCTGATGCACGTGCTGGCCGCGCTGGTGGATGCCTTCTCCGTGTTCGGCCGCACGCGCGCGCGCGAGCTGGTGCGCGAGTTCGCCCGGTGGACGCGCGAGGAGCTGGACTACCGGATGGAGGCGCGGCACGTGGCCGTGCTGCGCCGCAACGCGGCCGAGGATCCCTACGAGAGGAACCCCCGCGTGTTCCCCGCCTACACCACGGAGCGCGTGTTGACGCTGGAGTACCTCGGCGGGATCCCGGTAGTCGACATCGTGGGGGCCATCCGCCGGCGCGACGCCGCTTTCCTCGAGGCCCTGGCCGCGCGCGGGCACGACCGGCGCCGCATCGCCAGCCACATCGCCTGGAATGCGCTGAACCAGGTCTACCGGTTCGGCTACTTCCACGCCGATCCCCATCCGGCCAACCTGATCGTCCTCCCCGGCGACGCGATCGGCTACGTGGACTTCGGCATCGTGGGCAAGCTCGACGAAGAGACGACGCGCGCGCTGCGCTACTTCGCCCAGAGCCTGTTCGCGGGGCGTGTCTCTCGCGCGGTCGAGGTGTTCATGCGCTTCCTCGCGCCCTCCGGCCGCACCGACCTCGAGGCGGCGCACCGCGACCTCGTGGAGGCGATGAAGAGCTACCTGGAGAGCGCGCGCGTGTCCCCGCAGGAGGAGGCTGCGCCCGAGGAGATCTTCGAGATCGAGATCCTGCGCCTGGTCCGCCGCCACCGCATGGCCATCGCCCCGGACGCGGCCCGCTACCTGAAGGCGGTGCTGACCGCGGAGGCGACCGTGAAGGAGCTCGATCCCCTCTTCGACCTGACCGCGCACGAGAACCGCTTCTTCGGCCGCCTGATGGGGATCGAGCTGGCCGAGGGCCTGAGCGTGCACGGCGTCGGGCAGTGGCTGCTCGACACGCGCGTCCGCCTGGAGCGCGTCCTGGATACGGTCGAGGCCCTGCGGGACGCTCCCGGGCGCCTCGCCCCGCTCGCCGGCGAGGTGCGGCGGCGCGTGCAGGTCTTCTCCGCGCTCACGCTCGCCGGCTGGCTCACCCTCCTCCTCGCGACCTGGGGCGCGGGCAGCGCGGACGGGCTGCGGGTCTTCGGCTACCGCTTCTTCAGCGTGGCCCTCCTCGCCGCGCTCGTCAGCGTGGTGCTGCTCCTGTTCGCGATCCTCCAGGTCCGGCGCCTGCCGCCGGACGTGGGGACGGGTCCCTTCCGCTACCCCCGCCGGCTGCGCTGAGGCGGCGGGTCAGAACCGCACGCGCCGGCGGCGGGCGGGCTGGTAGAACTCCTCCTCGAACGCGCGGCCGGCGCGCACGAAGTAGGACCACAGCGCGGCCGGCGCGCTGGTCAGCGCGAACAGCGAGCCCTTGCCGGCCAGCTCCGCCTCGCGGAAGAAGCGGCGGGCCGTCTCCGAGAGCTCGCCCTCGAGGGGCCGCCCCAGGAGGTCGTCCCACGGGCGGCCCTGGCGCTGCGCCCACTCCCTCTTCTCCTCGTCGGAGGGGCCGGCCAGCCAGTCGCGCCGTCGCTGCTGCTCCCGGCGCGCCCACTGCTCGATCTCGTCGGCGCTCGGCGGCAGCCCCGTCCTACCCCCCACGCCACGCCCCCGCGCGCGGCGGGCCCATTCCTGCTTCTCGTGCTCGGTCGGGCCCGCGAGCCAGGCCGCCCGCCGCTTCCCCTCGCGCTCGGCCCAGCTCTCGATGTCCTCCCGGGTGGGGCCCAGCCGCGACTCCTCCAGGCCGAGGAGCGCGCGCCGGCGCCAGCGCCGCGCCCGGGCCTGCTTCTCCTCCTCGGAAGGCCCTTCGGCCCAGGCCTGGCGCCGCTTCCTCTCGCGCTCCGACCAGGCCTCGATCTCCTCGGGGGTGGGTCCCGCGCTCCTCTGACGCGGGTCGATCATCGGCTCAGGTTGCATCAGTTCTGGCTCCCGCGACCGCGAAGATGGCACGAGGTCGCCGCGCCTGCAAGATGCACGGCACGCGCCAACGGCAAGCGTTTCGCTCGCGCTCTCCGCGTCCGCAACCCGTGCGCCGGGCCGCGAAGGAACGCCGGCGCAAGACACGGCCCTATCGCGAACGGCGCGGCGTCCCGGCCTGGCAGCCGGCTTGCTCCCTGGTCCGGGCGCGGCCGTCGTGTGTCCGGCCGTGCGAAAGCGAGGAGGCCATGGCGACCGAACGACGACCCGGCGCCGGGGAGCGGCGCCCGGCCGATCCGGGGCTCAACCGGCGGCTCGAGGAGATCGCCTGGGGCGTGTTCCTCATCATGATCGGCGTCCTGTGGCTGCTGCCCGCGGGCACGCTCCCGGAGGACACCTGGCTGGTTGGCGCCGGCGCGATCATCCTGGGGCTCAACCTGGCGCGGTACGTGAGGGGGCTCGCGGTGAGCGCGTTCACCACGGTGCTCGGCGCCACCGCGGTGGGGGGCGGCGCGGCGGCGATGTACGGCGTGGACGTGCCGGTGCTCGCCATCCTGCCGATCTTCATCGGGGCCCAGATCATCGTCCGGCCCCTGATCCGCCGGCTGTCGCCCCAGCACTGACCGCTGCGGCCGCGCCCGGGCCGCCGCTTCGGGGCTGGTACCGCCCTTGCACGTCAGGGATGGCGATGAAGGTCCGCGACGTGATGACGGCCGACGTGGCGGTGGCCGGCCCGCAGACGCCGGTCAGCGAGATCGCGCGGCTCATGGACGAGCGGGACGTCAGCGGCGTCCCGGTCGTGGACGAAGGCCGGCGCGTGGTGGGGCTCGTCACCGACCTCGACCTGATCGCCCGCAACACGCGGCTCGATCCACCGCTGTTCTTCCAGCTCCTCGACGCGCGCATCCCGCTCGAGACGCCCGGCCACTACCGCAAGCGGCTGCGGCACATGCTGGGCACCGAGGCCCGCGACGTCATGAGCGAGGACGTCGTGACCATCGGGCCGGACGAGAGCGGCGAGGCGCTGGCCGAGCTCTTCCTCAAGAGCCGCGCCAACCCGGTGCCGGTGGTCGAGGACGGGCGCCTCGTGGGGATCGTCAGCCGGGCCGACCTCCTGCGCCTGATGCGGGTCGCGCCGGACGAAAGGACGGACAAGCCGTGAGAGCCACCCGACGCCCGCAGAGCGGCATCCGCCGCATCGTTCATCCTTCGGACTTCTCGCCGGCCTCGACGCCCGCGCTCCAAAAGGCGGTCGAGGCGGCCAGGGCCTACGGGGCCGACCTGCTGCTGGTCCACGTGCTCCCGGCGCTGCCGATGAGCCCGGCCGGGCTCATGACCGCCGAGGCCTGGACGCAGCTCCTGGCCGACCAGCGCGCGGTGGCCGAGCGCCTGCTGGGGCGGCTCGTGGCGAAGGCACGGCGGGCCGGCGCGCGCGCCACCGGGAAGGTGATGGAGGTGGGCGTGACGCACGAGCAGATCGTGCGGGTGGCGCGCCGCCGCCGGGCCGGCCTGATCGTCATGGGCACGCACGGCCGCACGGGACTGCAGCGGGCGCTTCTGGGCAGCGTCGCCGCCCGCGTGATCGCGACCGCGCCCTGCGCGGTCATGACCGTGCATCCGCGCGCGCGGCGCCGTCCGCGGCTGGCCCCCGCGGCCTAGCCGCCCCACCGACGGTCCACGGCGAGCCGGGATGGATCGGCGTGACGGCGCCGACCCGCTCTACCGGCCCGCGCGCAGCGCGCGCTGCAGCGCCTCGTCCCGGCCGTACACGTCGTCGAAGAACTCCACGGTCCCGTCCTGCCGCACGATGGCCGTCGTGTAGTAGATGAACAGCGGCACCGGAAGGGGCAGGTCCACGCGGAACGTGCGCTCGCCGTCCATGGCCGCGCGGATCCTTTCCGCCGTCCACTCCGGCCGCCCCGCGAGCAGGAAGGCGGCGAGCTCCGCCGGCTTCTCGACGCGGATGCAGCCGTGGCTGAAGTCACGCCGCGCGCGCGCGAACAGGCCCTTGGCCGGCGTGTCGTGCAGGTACACGTCGTAGCGGTTCGGGAAGACGAACTTCACGAGGCCGAGCGCGTTGTGCGGTCCCGGCTGCTGCCGGAGCTGCAAGGACCCGCCGGCGAGGCGCGCGAGGTTGGCGGGCGTGGCCGGCAGCGCGGCCGCGTCGTCGGCGCCGCGGGCCACGAGGTCCAGCCGCTCCCGTGCGAGGTATCCCGGGTCGCGCCGCAACAGGGGCACGATCTCCTTCACGATGATGCTGCGCGGCGGGTACCAGAAGGGCCGGAAGATCAGGTGGCGCACCGCGTCGGCAAACAGCGGCGTGCGCGTGCGCGCCGCCTTCCCCACCACGATCGCGCTCTGGAGCGCGGGCCGGTCGCTGGCGAGGCCGTCGAACGCCACCAGGCGGTAGGCCGGCACGTTCGCGACCAGGAAGCGTCCGGCCGGCGCGTGCGGGAGCCAGCGCAGGCGCTCGAGGGCCAGCTCGATCTGGCGCACGCGGCGCTCCGGCGGCACCTCGAGCTGGCGCAGGGTGGCCTGGCCGAGGATGCCGTCGGCGGCGAGCCCGTGCCGCGCCTGGAAGCGGAGGACGGCCTCGACGATGGCGCCCGCGTACCGGTCGCCTTCGGCCACGGACGCTCCGTCCGGAAGGTCGCCGGAGCGCCGCAGCCGCGCGGCGAGCGCGGCCAGGCCGGTGTAGGCGTCGCCGGGCGCCACGCGCGACGCGCGGGGCAGCGGCGGCGGGGGCGCCTCCGCCGCGAGGCGGCGAGCGGGCGCGAGCGCGGCCTTCAGCCGGCGGTACTGCGGGTACGCCGGCTCGGCCTCGGCCAGCGCGGGCGCGAGATCGCCCCGCTCGAGCGCGCCCGCGACCAGGTCCGGGATGCGATGGCTCTCGCCGGCGTGATAGTCGAAGCCCACCTGCCTCGGATCCACGCGGCCGCGGTGCACGTCGGCCAGGTAGCTCGTGAGCGCCGTACCGATGGCCCGCTCGAACCCCGCGCAGTCGTCCAGCGCCGGCGCGGCCGCCGCGCGGAGGCGGTCCGCGGTGGTGGCCAGAGCCTCCGCGTCGTAGTGGGACGGGAGGAGGCCGTGGTCCGTGGCCGCGCGCAACAGCGCGATCGCCTGCGTGGCGAGCGCGGTCGGCCTCCCCTCCCCACACCATCCGGACGGGAGAGGCGGCCCGTCCGCGGCGGACACGGCGCCCCCGGGCGGCGCGCCGTCGCCAGGCGCTCCGGCGCAGCCGAGCGCGAGGAACAGGGCGGCCGCGAGGGGCCGGAGCCGCCTCATCCGAGCACCGTGAGCAGGCTCATCACGCCGATGCCGGCGCCGATCAGGCCGGCCTGCTCCACCACTGCGCGCGGCCTCCGGTCGTGCTGCAGCTCCGGGATCAGGTCG
>DATBIZ010000283.1:0-4288 GCA_036556645.1 Vicinamibacteria bacterium
AGGTCCATGCCCGCGATCCGCTTGACGTACGCCTCCTGCCCGCTCAGCTCCTTGTAGAGCGGCGCCCACCAGTCGACGCCGGAGGAGTGGGTCAGCAGGTGCTCGACGGTCACGCGGTCCTTCGCCCCCCCGCGGAACGCCGGGATGAACGCGGAGACCGGGCGCGCGAGGTCGAGCTTCCCCTCGTCCACCAGGATCATGGCCATCGTCGTGGTGACGATCACCTTGGTCAGGCTGGCCAGGTCGTAGATCGTGTCGGCGCGCACCGGCGCCGCGCCGGAGTCGTAGGCGAGCGCGCCGAACGGCCGCAGGTGCACGAGCGCGCCGTCGCGCCCCACCGCGACCACGCCGCCGGGAAACGCCTTCGCCGCGAGCGCCGCGTCGATCACGCGGTCGAGCGCGGCGAGGCCGTCGGGACGGAAGCCGGCCTCTTCCGGCCGGGCCATGCGCAGTGTCATCTCGCGCCTCGGAATGGTGAGCCCGTCCCCGTACCGCGCGAGCCCGGGCAGCGTCACCGGCAGCTTCCCCTCCACCGCATGTTCGCCCAGGAGCGCGGCCACCGCCGCGCGCTGGCTCGATTCCGGCCAGCCGTAGGCGCAGACGTACACCGCCGCGTCCGGCACCTGGCGCAGCACGTACGGGCTGCCGAAGGACACGATCACGAGCGGCGTTCCCGAGGCCTGCAGCCGCCGCAGGAGCGCGGCCTGGCCCTCCGGCATGTCCGCGGTGCCGCGGAACGCGGCGACGCGCGCGAACACCGAGGCGATCACGTGCGTCGCCTCGCGCGCCCGCGACAGCACCTCGTCCACCTTCTCCTCGGCGACCTCGGGCGGAACGTAGACGGCCTGGAACGGGATCCTCCGGCGCGTCAGCTCGTCCTCGGGGAAGCCCTGGATGACCGCCGCGTCGGTGCGCGGGTCCGAGGAGAGCGCGAGGTGCAGGATGCGCAGCGGCTCCTCGGCGCGCAGGGGCAGCACGCCGCCCTCGTTCCGGACCACCGTGATCGAGCGACGCGCGATCTCGAGCGCCTGCTCCACGTCGGCCGGCCGCCCCACGAGCTGCTCCGAGGCGTCCTTCTTCGGCGGCTTCCCGCCCAGCAGGCCGAGCGCCTCCTTGGCGGCCAGGATGCGTCCCGCGGACTCGTCGATGCGCGCCTCGGTCAGCACGCCCTCGCGCACCGCGCGCGCGATCGACTGGATCGCCACGTCGGTCTCCGGCGGCAGCAGGATCACGTCCGCGCCCGCGCGCACCGCCTTCACCGCCGCCTCCCCGGTCCAGGTGGACCCGCGCACCCCCGCCATCTCCAGCGCGTCGGTGACCACGAGGCCGTGGAAGCCCAGCTCCCGCCGGAGCAGCGTGGTGGCCACCGGCGCCGACAACGTCGCCGGCGAGCCGCTCGGGTCGAGCGACGGCACCGCGATGTGGCCGAGCATTACCGCGTCCACGCCCGCCTCCACCGCCTTGCGGAAGGGCAGCAGCTCGACCGAGTCGAGCCGCGGGCGGTCGGCGGTGAGCGTCGGCATCTGGAGATGGCTGTCCACCGCGGTGTCCCCGTGCCCCGGGAAGTGCTTCACGGTCGTGAGCAGCCCGCCCTGGCGCGCGCCGCGGATGAAGGCGGCGGCGAGCCGCGCCACCAGGTCCGGGTCCTCGCCGTAGGAGCGGATGTTGATCACCGGGTTGGCCGGGTTGTTGTTCACGTCGGCCACCGGCGCCAGCGCCCAGTGCAGGCCGAGCGCGCGCGCCTCGCGCGCGGCGACCTCGCCGCTGAAGCGTGCGGCCTCCTCCGAGCGCGTGGCGCCGATCGCCATCGCGTAGGGCAGCGGGACGACGCCGCGCCGCACGCGGAACGACAGCCCGCGCTCCATGTCCGCCGACACGAGCAGGGGGATCTCCGCCAGGCCCTGCACGCGCTCGACCACGCGGCGCAGCGAGCCGACCTCCGACTCGAACACCACCAGCGACCCCACCTTCAGGTCGCGCACCTCGCGGCGCAGCTTGCGGAACTCCTCGGACTCGGGATGCTGGTGGAGCCCCGACGCGCGCACCGCGATCATCTGCGCCACCCGCGCCTCCAGCGGCAGGCGCGCGAGCGCGTCGCGCACGGCCCGCGAGAGCGGCGGCGGCGTGCTCGGCGGCGGCGAGGCCGGCTGCGTGACCGGCGCCGGCGGCCGGCAGCCGGCCGCGGCCAACGCGGCGACGACGGCCAGCCGCTTCATCGCGGACCGGTCCCGCCCGGATCGCCTCCTCCCCACGCCGCGGGCGCCGGCGGCGGAGCGAACACGCCCCGGCGCAGCTCCGGCCCGTCGGCCGGCAGCAGCCATTCGTGGGAGAAGAAGACCACGCCGCGCGCGCCCGCCCGCCGCGCCTCGCGCACGTGGGCGATCATGCCGGGAACGCCGAGGCGGTAGACGCCGATGCCGGCCCATACCGGCCCGCTTCCCCGCGTACGCGCCACCGCGTTCTCGACCTGCGCGCGGAAGACCGGCACGTCCGCGGTGTACGCCATGGGGGCCACCGCGTCGAGGATGCCGCGCCGCATCCACTCGGGCCAGTCCTGCGCGTGCTCGCGCACCGCCTTGGCCTCGTCGGCGATCACGGCCGCCGACACCGCGATCCCCGGCCGCTCCGCCCGGGCCGCGCTGGCCAGCCGGCTCACCAGCGCGGTCAGCGTCTCGCGCCGCAGCTCGGGCGTCAGGTCGCCGGCGAGGGACGGGCCGTCGTGGCCGGGCCCCGGGTAGCGGATGTAGTCGAGGTGGAGGCCGTCGAGGTCGTACGTGCCCACCAGCTCGCGCACGACCGCGTCGAGGTGCGCGGCCGCGCCCGCAGACGCCGGCGAGAGGAACACGCCTTCCGCGCCGGGAGGCTCGAGGGCATAGCCCGGGAAGCGGCGCAGCAGGTGGCCGGGGGGGAGCGCCTGGCCGGCCGGCGCGCAGAGCAGCGCGTTGATCCAGGCGTGCACCTGCAGGCCGCGCGCGTGCGCGCGCCGCACCAGGCGCGCGAGCGGGTCGAAGCCGGCGGGCTGGCCGGCGAGCAGCGCGCTGCGCGGCGCCCGCGCCGAGCGGTAGAACGCGTCGCAGCGGCCGCGGACCTGGGCGAACACCGCGTTGAACCCCGCGCGCGCGGCGTCGTCCACCGCCTGGTCCACCGTTTCCGGCGAGAGCAGCGCGGTGCGGACGACCCAGAGGCCGCGCATCTCGGCGGCATCGGGCGCGGCAGCGGTGGCCAGGGTGAGGAGCGCTGCCAGCGCGAGCATGAACGAGCGCGATCCTACCACGCGACCCGGCGCGCTCAGGGCGCTCCGGGGTCTTCGTGCAGGCGCAGCTCCGCGATCGACCAAGGCCGCACGCGCCGGCCCACCTGCACGAGCCGCAGCCCGCGCGTCCGCACCGGCGCGAACACCAGCGATTGGCTGGGGTGCCCGAGCTGCTCGGCCACCGGCGGCCGCGTCTCGGCCACACGCATCCGCGTCCATTCGCCCGCCTCGCCGAGGGCGAAGACGTGCAGGTTCGCCGCGAAGTGGCGCGGGCGCTCGCCGAGCGCCAGGTCCACCCCGGCCAATGGCCGGCCCGGCGGCAGACGGACCTCGAGCCAGGTGCCCGGCGTCTGCGGGGCCGCGCTCTCCCATCGCGTGCCCAGGTCGCCGTCGAGGGCGAGCGCAAGCGCGCCCGCGTTCTCCGACGCGGCCAGATCGCCGGCGGTCAGGGGCACGGCGCGGAGCGCCCGCGGCCGCCGCGGTCGCGCGAGCGCGATGCGCGGCCCGGCGTGGGCACTGCCCGGGACCACCTCGCTGACGACGTCCAGGCCTTCCGGCGCGCCGGTCGTCACGACGTGGTCCATGAACGGGGCCGCCAGCGCCGCGCGCTCGTCGAACGCGTCGAACGCGACGACCTCGAACCGCGTTCGATCGAGGCCCAGCTCGGGCAGCGTGGTCAGGATCCGCGCGCCGGGCGCGGCCCCTGCCGTCAGGCGGTCCACCGCGACGTCGCGCGTTCCGGGCCCGCCGATCGCGACCACGTACCGGGCCGCTTGCAGGAGCGGCGGCCCCGCCGCCAGCAGCGCCACGGCCACGGCGAGAGCGCGCGACCGCACGGCCACCCACGCGATCGCCGCGCCCGCGAACACGGCAAGCACGCCCAGCGACGGCAGCAGGAACCGGTCGCGGTTCACCTCGGCCGACGAGAACACGGCGATGCAGGCCAGCGGGAACACGCCGAGCGGCAGCCATCTCCGCCAGTCGCGCCGCACGAGCGCCGCGCCCGCGATGGCGAGGCACAGGCCGGCCACGCCC
>DATBIZ010000284.1:0-3099 GCA_036556645.1 Vicinamibacteria bacterium
CTGCCGCAGCCGGTCGCGGCGGTGGCGGCGCTGAACGTGCTGATGGCGGACCGGCTCGATCCGTCGTGGGTGCGGGTGTTCGCGGACACGTACCGCGGGCGGGGCCCGGAGGCCGTGTGCCAGGACGGGAGCGTGGGGTGACGCTCGGGCCTAAGGCAACAGCACCGTCGAGCCGGTCGTCTTCCGCGCCTCCAGGTCCGCATGGGCCCGTGCCGCTTCGGCCAACGGATAGGTCTGGCGCACCTCGATCTTCACCTTGCCGGACTGGACGACCTCGAACAGCTCGCGCGCGGCGGTCACCAGGTCTTCTCGTGCCGCCACGTAGTGGAACAGCGATGGCCGGGTCAGGAAATACGAAGCTTTCGAGAGCAGCGCCGGGTCGATCGGCGGCACCGGCCCCGAGGACTGGCCGAACAGCGCGAGCAGGCCCAGCGGCCGCAGGGAGTCCAGCGAGCCGCGCCAGGTGGCCTGGCCGACCGAGTCGTAGGCCACGCGCACGCCGGCGCCGCCCGTGATCTCGCGGACGCGCGCGACGAAGTCCTCGCGCGTGTACACGACCACGTGCTCGCAGCCGTGCGCGCGGGCCAGCGCCGCCTTCTCGTCGCTGCCGACGGTGCCGATCACGGTGGCGCCGAGCGCGCGCGCCCACTGCGAGGCGATCAGGCCGACACCGCCCGCGGCGGCGTGGAGCAGGATCGCGTCACCCGGCTGGACCGTCACCGTGCGCCGCAGCAGGTACCAGGCGGTCATGCCCTTCAGCATCATCGCGGCGGCCGTGCGGTCGGCGATGCCGTCCGGGAGCGGGACCAGCCGGTCCGCGGGCACGAGGCGGGCCTCCGCGTACGAGCCCATCGGCGCGCTGCCGTACGCGACCCGCATGCCGGGACGGACGTCCGTCACGCCGGGGCCGACGGCTTCCACCACGCCGGCGGCCTCCGAGCCGGGCGTGAAGGGCAGCGCGGGCGCCTTGTAGAGGCCGGTGCGGTAGTACACCTCCACGAAGTTCAGGCCGATCGCGGTGTGGCGGACGCGGGCTTCGCCGGGGCCGGGCTCTCCGACCAGGACGTCCTCCCACCGCAGCACGTCGGGGCCGCCCGTCTGGTGGACGCGGATCGCCTTCATCTCGTCTCCCGTCTCGTGCGCGGCGCGCGCAGCGTGCGCGCCAGCCAATCGACCACCGTCTTGCGGTAACCCGACCACTCGGGGCGGCCTTCCCAGCTCTCCATGCCGTGGGGCGCGCCGTCGAGCGCCACCAGCTCGTGTGGCGCGCCGACCGCGGCCAGCCGGTCGCGCATCGCCTGGCCCTGCGCCCACAGGCGCTCGTTGGTGCCGTGGACCAGCAGCATGGGCGGCATGTTCGCGTGCACCCGCGTGATCGGCGAGTAGCGCGCGAGCACCGCGCGCGCGTCCTCGTCCAGCGTCTCACGCCCGAACAACCGCCGGAGCAGCGAGCGGGGAGAGGGGTCGGTGACCAACGCGGGGAAGTCGTACACGCCGTAGAACGACACCACGCCGGCCAGCTCGCGGTCCTCGGTGGCGAGGAGCGCCGCCATCTGGCCGCTGGCCGATTCGCCCACGACGGCCAGGCGCGTGGGATCCACGCGGAACCGGCCGGCGTGGGCGCGCACCCAGGCCACCGCGCGGCGCAGGTCGTCCATCTGCTCGGGGTGGCGCACGTCGGGTGTCAGCCGGTAGTCGATCGAGAACCAGGCGAGGCCGGCGCGGGCCAGCGGGGCGAACAGCGGCGTGACGTAGGTGACCTTGTCGCCGGCCTCCCATCCTCCTCCATGGACCAGGACCACGGCCGGGAAAGGGCCGTCGCCCGGCGGCACGTAGGCATCGAGGCGCAGGCCGCGCTGTGGGTCGTAGAGCAAATCCTTGTGCAGCAGCGCGCTGTCATAGGGCTTGTGGTCGGACCGCTCGAGCCCGAGGTTCCTGTGCAGCCATCGGGCGAGCCGAGCCTTGTAACCCCATTGCGCCGGGCGCCAGTTCTCGGGGCGATGAATGGCCCCTTCCACGAGGTCGTAGGTGCACAGGACGCCAGCCGGGCGGCTGGCGTCGTAATACGCGGCGGCGTGCGACGGCGGGACTTCCGTGTCCGCCGAGCCGTGCACGATCAGCGCCGGCACCCGCGGAGGGGGCAGAGGCGCGCCGGCCGCCGAGTACACGGCGCCGACCATCACCGCCGCGCGCAAGCCCTCCGGCTTCTCGGCGGCGAGCAGCGCCGCCAGCGTGCCGCCGGTGTCCTCGCCGAGGACCGCCAGCCGCTGCGGGTCCGTCCGGAACCGGCCGGCGTGGCAGCGCACGAACGCGAGCGCCGCGCGCGCGTCGTCGAGGGCCTCCGCGTGGCGCTCGGGCCCGCCCAGACGGTAGTCGATCGCGAACCAGTTGAGCCCCGCGCGCGTCAGGGTCTCCAGGAGCTGGCCGACGAACGCGACGCGGCTGCCGGCGCGGAAGCCGCCGCCGTGGATCACGACCACGCCGGGACGCGCGTCACCGCCACGCTGCACGTACGCGTCGAGCACCAGCTCGGTCCCACCCACGCGCCGATAGGGGATCGCGCCCTGCACGCCGGGGACGATGAAGTTGCCGTCGGGCTCGCCCACGCGGACGGGCAGGCACTCCGTCGCGGGCGCCGGCGCGGCGGCGAGGAGCAGCGGGACGGCCAGTGACGCCAGCGTGCTACTTCACCCGCACGCCGTTCTTAACGACCACGTCCACCCGCTGCAGCAGCGCGATGTGCGTGAGGACGTCGCCGCGCACGGCGATCACGTCGGCCAGCCGGCCGGGGGCCAGCGTGCCGAGCTCCTTGTCCTTCTTCAGGAAGCGGGCCGGCCAGCGGGTCGCGCCGGCGATCGCCTGCATCGGCGTCATGCCGAGGCGGACCCAGGTGTCCAGCTCGCGCCAGGTCGAGTCGGTGTGGAAGTTCGCCGGGATGCCGCTGTCCGTGCCGACGAGCAGGGTCACGCCGCTCTCGCGGAGCTGGCGGAACTTCGTGGGCAGGGTCGGCAGCCGCCGGAAGGTCAGGGTGAAGTAGTCGAGGCCGGTGACGTGGCGCAGCGAGCGCCGGATGTCGGCGGCGACGTCCTTCGGCACGTC